>CALEYM010000615.1 GCA_937926185.1 uncultured Bacteroidota bacterium
TGAGTGATGAGTGATGAGTGATGCTCCTGTTTCATCACTCATCGCTCATCACTCATCGCTCATCGCTAGAAATCAATTCCTTTTTCTTTCGTGTACTCCCGGATATACTCGTCGATGAGTTGCACCAGAATATCCTTCATATAGGCGTTTTCGAGCCGGGCGATGGCTTTGAGTTTTTCCAGTTTGGTTTTATCGACGGCCACGGTGAGGCGTTTTTTGCCGGTTTCCTCGTCGGTATGCAGCTCCTGCACGTCGATGGTCTGGCGGATCAGGGCATCCAGGCCGCTCATGCCGTAGGCGCCGGCGCTGGTTTTGCTTTTGGTACGCGGGGTGGAAGCGGCGGGCAGTCCGGCGTCGGCGTCCAGTTTTTCCATACTTTCTTCCAGGGCCTCCTGGAGCAGTATGTCGAGATCGTGCATGAAATTTTTATGCGCGGCCTTGCGTTCACGCGGCGGCGCGTCGGAGGCGTGGCCCCAGAGGGTTTCGCCGGTATGCTGGTCGCGGAACAAGTCGTCCAGACCTTCGGAGAATTTCTTCTTGCTCATGGGTTCAGACTTCCTGTTCTTGTTTTAGTGCCGGCACGGGGGCGCCCTCCACCCGGGCCAGAAATTCGCGGCACAAGTCGAGATAATCCTGTGCGCCGGACGATTTGGGGCTATAATCGAATATGTCTTTCCGCTGGGCAGGGGCTTCGGCCAGGGCCACGTTGTCGCGGATATAGGTGTTGAACACCTTGTCGCCGAAGTACTTATGGATGGTTTCCACCACATCGCGGTTCAGTACGCGGCGGCTGTCGTACATGGTGGCGATCACGCCGGCCATTTCCACCTGTTTGTTGAGGCGGAATTTCACCTTGTCGATTACCTGTTTGATCTTCGCCAGCCCCTGCACGGCCAGGAATTCCGTTTGCAGCGGGATGAGCACGAAGCGACTGCTGGTCAGGGCGTTCAGGGTGAGCAGGCCGAGCGAAGGCGGGCAGTCGATAATGATAAAGTCGTAATCGTCCGTTACCTGGCCGAGCAGCTCGCGCAGGATAAACTCCCGCCCGGCTTCGTTGATAAGTTCCATTTCGGCCCCCGACAGGTCGAGCGAGGAGGTAATAATGTCGAGGTTCGGCTTGTGGGTGTACGGCGTCAGTTCAGCCTCGCCGCGCAGGGCCTCGTAAATGGTGGATTTCTGGCGGGGAATTCCCAGCGATATGGTCAGATTGGCCTGCGGGTCGAGATCGATCAGCAGCACTTTTTTGCCCAGTTCGACCAACCCGGCGCCTATGTTGATGGCGCTGGTGGTTTTGCCGACGCCGCCTTTGTGGTTGAGTAGTGAAACGATAATACCCATATAAAATAATCAAGGTGTTTCTGCGATGCGAATCCTTCAACGCGCTTTTTCCCGGCAACAAATGTACGATAATTAATCAAACGAAAAAGCGTCTGATCGCGTGTACCTTCCCCGCGCGTCATATATCTTTTTGGAAAAATATAAAAAAACGAACGAGGCAACGCGTTGATTTGCAGGGCAAAAGAAATGGTGTGCAAAAAAAAATTAAAAAGTTGTAAAAAAAATCTTTGACATTTTTTGTTTTTAAAAACCAATTGTTTTAAGTTTGCAACGTCAAATAAAAAAGGCGGTACATACCGGTAAACGGTAACGCTACCCTGAAACAAGTATTTATTACATTTAGCAAAAATCAGGCCTTATGATTAAAGAAGATCGTATTCTGCTGAACGAGCGCTTTGTACAAGCATTTAAACTGCTCGAAGACCGGGGCGCAATTGTTAAAAACGACCGCGGTGGTAAGGGCGTAGGCGATGTCGCGGAAAAAGTACTGGGCAATAAGGCCTATGGACATATTATCCGCGCCTTTTTAAATCCCGACAGCAAACGCGTCATTGACTACGGCCAGGCCCAGTCTTTCTGCCGTGCCTACGACATCAATGAAGCCTGGCTGCTGCACGGTATCGGCAATCCCTTCGGTTTCGAAGCGCCCGGCAACGCGCTCTCCGGCGAAAAATTCTACGGTACCGGGGAAGGCAACATCCTCTTCACCACCATCCGCGCCTTTGCAGGCAGCACCCTCGGCGCCGAAAGCGCGGAAGACAACACCTACTTCTCCATTCCCGGCGTGAGCGGCACCGGTCTGGTGGCCTTTCAGATCGAAGGCAATTCGATGGAACCCGTTATCAAACACGGCGACATTGTCGTCTGCAAATCCATCGAAAACCTGAACGACATCCGCGATAATGAAATCTATGCCGTGCGCAGCAGCGGAAACGTCTGGGTGAAATATGTGCAAAAAATCTACAACAACCGCGGCCGCGTCGTGCGTTTCAAACTCATCTCCGCCAATTACTTCGACCACGATCCCTTCGAGGAAGAAGTCAACGAAACCACCCGGCTGTACAAGGTGGTGCGGAAGATCAGCAATGTTTAATTGGAAGGTAGAAGGTTGCTGGTTAGAAGGTTAGAAGGCTGGGAAGCCCACGGGCAAGGAAACCCTCTAACCTTCTAACCAGTAACCCTCTAACCAACTTAAGAGTTATCCTGCTGTTTATTGTTTTCGTAGCCTCCCGGTGTCAGTCATCGGAGAGGCTTTTTTCGTCCCACCACGCGGTATGCGGCGTCGGCGCGCTTATCTCCAATGCTTCCTTCTTAACCGGATGTTCCAGGGCCAGCGAAAAACTATGGAGTCCGATCGAAGCATCCGGCAGCGGTTCGGGCGCTCCGTATTTCAGATCGCCCAGGATCGGGCAGCCGATAGCGGCCAGTTGTACCCGTATCTGGTGCGGCCGCCCCGTCAGCGGATGTATGCGCAACAGGTGACAGGCGCCGGCCACGCCGACATATTCGTATCGCAATATCGCTTCCTTTGCATTAGCAGCCGGCTTGGAAAGGGCCGTCACGACATTCCGTTTTTCGTCTTTAACCAGGAAATGACGCAATTCGCCGGAAGTGGATTTCGGCGCATGCAGCACCAGGGCAAGGTAAGTTTTGGTTACCTTTCGTTCGCGAAAAAGGGTGGTCAGCCGCCCCAGGGCCTTGTCGGTACGCGCAAACAATACCACGCCGCTCACCGGCCGGTCGATCCGGTGCACGGGATGCAAAAAAACGGCCCCCGGCTTGGCGTATTTTTCTTTCAGGTAAGCTTTGCCCCAATCCGTCAGCGTCGGATCGCCCGTGTCGTCGCCCTGCACCAGCCAGCCGGCCGGTTTGTTCAGGGCGAGCAGGTGGTTGTCTTCGTAAAGGATTGCGTCGTTGGTCATCATTGCGTCATTGGTCGTTATTGGGTGATTGTGGTAACAAAAGACAATTGAACCATTACGGGTAAAAGTAGTTATTTGGCGTGATGATCAATGACTTTTAATGACGACCAATGCCACACAAACTCAGCCTCGGCTTCTCCCCCTGCCCCAACGACACATTCATTTTCGACGCCATGATCCGCGGCAAAGTGAACACGGAAGGTCTTGAATTCGAGGTAATTATGGAAGACGTGGAGGCCCTGAACCGGCGGGCCTTCGCGGGCGGTATTGATATTACCAAACTCAGTTATCACGCTTTTGCCTACCTGGCCGGCCGCTACGCCCTGCTCGATGCCGGCAGTGCCCTGGGCAACAACTGCGGCCCTTTGCTGGTGGCCCGGCAGTCCCTGAACGATGCGCAAATAGAAGCCGGACCCATCGCCATTCCGGGCAAAATGACCACTGCCAACTTCTTGCTGAGTTTGGCTTATCCGGCTGCGCAAAATAAGATCGAAACCATTTTCTCCGATATCGAAGACGCCGTATTGCGGGGGGATGCCGTGGCCGGACTGATCATCCATGAAAACCGGTTTACCTATCAGCAAAAAGGCCTGATCAAACTGATTGATCTGGGAGAATACTGGGAAACGGCTACCGGCCTGCCAATTCCGCTGGGCGGCATCGTAGTGCGCAATGACTTGCCTTTGGAAATCCAAAACAAGATTAACCGCGTCATGCGGCGCAGCGTGGAGTACGCTTTTGAGCATCCGGCAGATGTCATGTCCTTCGTGCGGGCGTACGCCCAGGCCATGGACGAGGCGGTTATGCGGGCGCACATCGACCTGTACGTCACGAAATTCACCATAGACCTTGGCCCGGAGGGACGTAAAGCCGTGGAAGCGATGTTTAGAATGGCGGCGGAAAAAGGACTTATCCCGGCCTTGCCTTCCGCAATTTATATCAATTGAAGAGGCCGCCGTGTATGGGCAGCCTCTTCGCTGAACGGCATTCTTAGTCGAGGAAGGCCACGAACGGATTGCGGGCAGCGCTTTCCGTGTTCATTAACATCAATTTTTTTCATAAATTATAAAAAAAAATCATTTCTGGCACGGTTTTGGTTTTTTGTTAATACGTGTGTAAGTATTGTTTCAGAATTGAAAAAATTCGGAGCGCGTGAAACGTCACGCGCTTTTTTTATTTGTGCCAATCCCTCCCGAGCCCTCGGGACAATCCGCAATCCGCAATCCGTAATCCTTTATATCTTTGCCCGATTTTCTAACCAAAACAAAACGATACCCATGATTATTGGCGTACCAAAAGAAATTAAAACCAACGAAAACCGCGTAGCCCTCACGCCGGCAGGCGCACTCGAGCTCACCAAACGCGGTCATACGGTGTACGTGGAAACGACTGCCGGCGTAGGCAGCGGGTTCGACGATAAGGATTATGTGGAGGCCGGGGCAAAAATCCTGGCTACCCCCGATGAAGTATGGGCCATTGCGGAAATGATCATGAAAGTGAAGGAGCCGATTACGGAGGAATACGCCCGTTGCCGGCGCGATCAATTGATCTTCACCTACTTCCACTTTGCCTCCAGCGAAGAACTGACCCGCGCCATGATCAAAAGCGGCGCGGTGTGCCTGGCTTATGAAACGGTGGAAACAGCCGACCGCCAGTTGCCGTTGCTCATCCCCATGTCGGAAGTGGCCGGCCGGATGGCGGTACACGAGGGCGCCAAGTTCCTGGAGAAGCCGGTAAAGGGCCGAGGCGTTCTGCTGGGCGGCGTACCGGGTGTGGAGCCGGGCAAAGTACTGGTCATCGGCGGCGGTATCGTGGGTACGCAGGCCGCCAAAATGGCCGCGGGCCTTGGCGCCCAGGTTACTATCCTCGACGTGAACCTCAACCGGCTGCGCTACCTGAGCGATATCATGCCGGCCAATGTGATCACCATGTACTCCAACGAGTACAACATTCGCCGCCTCGTAAAAACACACGATTTGATCGTGGGCGCCGTGCTGATACCGGGCGCCAAAGCCCCGAAGCTCATCACCCGCGACATGCTTAAACTGATGCGACCCGGCACCGTGATCGTCGACGTGGCGGTAGACCAGGGCGGATGCATTGAAACCACCAAGCCGACAACGCATGACAACCCCATCTACATTATCGAAGACGTGGTGCACTATTGCGTGGCCAATATGCCGGGCGCCGTACCGTTTACGTCCACTGTCGCCCTCACCAATGCCACCTTGCCCTACGCCCTTCAACTGGCCAACAAAGGATGGCAAAAAGCCTGCGCGGAAAACAACGAACTGAAACTGGGTTTAAATGTTGTAAAAGGCAGAGTAGTGTACAAGGGAGTGGCCGAAGCCTTCAACCTGCCGCTGGACAACCTCGGCGCAACGGCTGAATAAAGGAAAAGTGAAGGCAGCGAGTGTTCGGTTTGCAGCGGGCGATGGTTAGAAATACCCTGATAATCAGTACCTTTCTGACCGCCGCCCACTGAAAACGGAACACTTTCTTTTTGATACACCATTCATCACCCGACCGGCGTATGAAATATGTCATTCTTGCAATAAAAGCCGCCGCCCTGGTCTTGCTGGTTTTGCTGTACGTGGGGGAGCTGGATATTTCTCCCCTGTTTGCCGGCATGAAATACCGGTACCGCACTTCGATGGAATATTACACCGACGTCGTTGCGGGCATCGCGATATTTCTGCTCCTGCTCGATTTCGTTCAGTTTATGGTCGTCTGGTTTTACCGCCGGCGCCATAAGATCCGCGGGGAAGACAATTTTATCGTCGGTATCGGCCAGATATATTCCATCGTTTTGGTCACTGGCCTCGCGCTGGGGCTTTTGTCGCTTTTCCGCATCGACGTCCGGGCAGTGCTCACCTCGCTTTCCATCATTTTCGCCGGTTTGGTACTACTGACCAAAGATTATATTGCCAACATGATCAACGGCATGATCATGACTTTTTCCGGCGAACTCAGCATCGGCGACAACGTGCGTATCGGTCAGCACCGGGGCAAAATCGTAGATATTACCCTGCAAAATATCCACCTGGTGAACGACGACGACGACGTGATCTACATCCCCAACAATGTGGTAATGCTGACCGATATTGTCAACTATACCAAACGCGAGATCAAACGCACCAGCATCGATTTTGAAATCGACCTGAAGTACCTCGTCACCGTGGAAGAACTGGAGCAAAAACTGATCGAAACCCTGAAACCCTTCCAGGATTTGATCAAAGAAAACAGCTATTACCTGCGCGTGGCCGAGGTGAACCGGGGCAGCGTTACGATGAAATTCCAATACATTCTGAAAGAACCCAACAAGGAACTGGAACGCGCCATCCGCCGCAAAACCGTCCGCCGGCTGGTCGAGATCATCAGTGGACGCGAAAAATTTGTAGACCAAATTCCGGAACTGCCGGATGATTTTCCAGGGCATGCGTGACATTGAGTGATTGAGTGATTGAGTGATTGAGTGATTATTTCATACGCCGCCTACGGCGTCGTATCCCACAGTATCCGGTATGTTTCGACGCTCAATCACTCAATCACTCAATCGCTCAATCGCTCAATCACTCAATCACTCAAGCACTCAATCACTCAATCACTCAATCACTCAATCGCTCAATCACTCAATCGCTCAATCACTCAATGAATAGCCTCCGGCACGAAACTTCTCCCTACCTCCTGCAACATGCCCATAATCCGGTGGATTGGTACGCCTGGAAGCCGGAGGCATTCGAGCGCGCCCGCGCCGAAAACAAACCCATTTTGGTCAGCATCGGCTATTCCACCTGCCACTGGTGTCACGTGATGGAACGGGAATCGTTCGAAAACCCCGACATCGCGGCGTTCATGAACGAACACTTTATAAATATAAAGGTGGACCGGGAAGAGCGACCCGATGTGGACGCGATCTACATGGATGCCTGCCAGGTACTGACCGGCAGCGGCGGCTGGCCGCTCAATTGTTTTCTGACCCCCGATGGCAAACCCTTCTTTGCCGGCACCTACTACCCGCCCCGACCGGCCTACAACCGGCCCTCATGGTTGCAGGTGTTGCAGCACCTGGCCAACATCTGGGAAACCCGGCGGGAGACCGCCTATCAGCAGGCCGAAAAGCTGCTGGGCTATATCCGCCAGAACGACAATGTTTTTTTGCAAAAACCGGAGATAGCCGTTGCGTCCGAAGCGGAATCGCCCTTCACGCCTGCCCTGCTGGAAAATATTTTTTATCAAATGCGCGAACGCTTCGACCGGGCGGAAGGCGGCTTTGGCGGGGCGCCAAAATTCCCCTCCACCATGGCCATATATTTTTTGCTGCGGTACCACTGGCATGCGGGCAATCCCGAGGCACTCGAACACGCCCTGTTCTCCCTCGACAAAATGATCATGGGCGGCATCTACGACCAGTTGGGCGGCGGCTTTGCCCGTTATGCCACGGATCGCGAATGGCTGGCGCCGCATTTTGAAAAAATGTTGTACGACAACGCTTTGCTGGTGACCGTACTCTCCGAAGCGTACAAACTGCTCCAAACCCGCGGCCGGGGCCCGGAAGACGAACGGCGGGCAGCCCTTTACCGCGAAACCATTGAAGAAACCCTGACCTATATTTCGCGTGAAATGACCCACCCGGAAGGCGGTTTTTATTCCGCGCAGGATGCCGATTCGGAGGGCGAAGAAGGCAAATACTATGTGTGGGCCAAAACTGAAATCGAGCAAATACTGGGCGCCGACGCGCAACTGTTTTGTGCTTTTTACGATGTCACTGAAATGGGCAACTGGGAACACAAAAATATTCTCCGGCGCCGGCAATCCCTGGAGGCGTTTGCCCGCGAGCGGCAGGCCGACCCGGCCGAATTGAAAACTACACTGGACGCCTGCCGGAAAAAACTCCTGGCGGTGCGGAGCAAACGTATCCCGCCCGCACTCGACGATAAAGTGCTGCTCGGCTGGAATGCCCTGATGTGTTCGGCCTGTGCCGGGGCTTACACGGCGCTCGGAAATCCGGAATACCGCGACATGGCCGTTAAAAACATGGCGTTTTTACTGGATAAATTTGCCGCGGACGGCAGCATGGAGTTGTTGCACGCCTGGAAAGAGGGCCGCGCTCAATA
>CALEYM010000616.1 GCA_937926185.1 uncultured Bacteroidota bacterium
GCCCAATTTTCAATGTACAATAACTTATGAGACACCCTCAACTACCTGCAAACCGCCCCTTATATACCCTTACCTCCGAGCCTTCCGCCAAAAAAATAGAAACGGGAGCCGCTTCATTCAACCCGGCAAATGCCGGCCCGTACACCCTGCCGAAATCCACGTCGCCATGCCACGACTGCACGGGGTACACCTGCCAGCGCGGGTGCTCTACGCGGTATTCCAGCGTACGGTGTGCGTCCCAGCGGGTGTAGCCCCAGTAGTGTTCGGTGATAAATTCCGCCTCGCTGCCCGCGATCAGGTCTTGCGGCCGGTTTTCGGCCTGCACGGCTAAGGACTGCCAGCGGCCGCCTTCCCGCCAGGCGTATTCCACCTGAAGTTTTTCGGGTTTTTCTTCCCAGCGGCGCCAGGTACGGCGCGTACGGTACTGCTCGCGGTAGAGCGTGTTGGCTATCCAGGTAACAGCCGGTTTCGGCACGATCTCCCGGATGAACACCACCCCGCGTTTCCATTCGCCGGTGTTTTTGTCCTGATGCCGGACGTAAAACCGGAAGTTTATTTCTTCAAAATCGACGTGAAACGGGATTTGCCAGCCCCGGATGCGCGTGTTCTGGAACATAAAACCCACGAGGCTGACGTAGCAGGTATCGTTCCACAAGTCCAGTTCGGTGTGCGCCGGCAGGTACTGTTGCAGAATGCCTGCCTCTACACGGTAGTTGAAGAGGATGATGCGGCGCCAGGCGGCAGTGAGGAAGGGGGTGGACGAATTGTTTGGTTTGTTCAAAACGCGTATTTTTGTATGTCAAAAGCGGATGTACGGGCCGGTTTGTTGTATGCGTCATTACAGTAAACAATCTTTAGCCTGATGGAGCGTCCGGCAATTTCTACTTTTGCCAAAAAATTAACGAGGCTGTATCATAATTGAATTGCTATTTGTCTGTCCAAAATTTATATTGGAATGATCGGGTTAACAAAATTTTGAACCATCTGGCGATATTCTACTTATGAGACACCCTCAAATTAACAATATCATGCCTGCCCTCACCACCTTCCAAACCGCCCTCCGCACCGGTATCCCCGCCACCTTCCCCGCCCCCCAACCGCCCGACCCCACCGTGAGTCACGCACCGCGGCGGGTGATCGAAGGCGTTTTGCCGGAGGAAGAAAAAATACTGGCCATACGCAATGCCCTGCGCTATTTTCCGCCGGAATGGCATGAAACGCTGACGGCGGAGTTTGCCGGTGAACTGGAGCGCTACGGCCGCATCTACATGTACCGGTTCCGGCCCGGCTACCCCATGCACGCCCGGCCCATCGCCGAATACCCGGCCAAATGCCGGCAGGCTGCCGCCATTATGCTGATGATCCAGAACAACCTCGACCCAAAGGTAGCCAAACATCCGCACGAACTGATCACCTACGGCGGCAACGGGGCGGTATTCCAGAACTGGGCCCAGTACCTGCTCACCATGCGCTACCTGTCGGAAATGACCGAACACCAGACGCTGGTGTTGTATTCGGGCCATCCGCTGGGCCTCTTTCCCAGTCACCCGGAGGCGCCGCGCGTGGTGGTGACCAACGGCATGATGATCCCCAACTATTCGAGAAAAGAAGACTGGAACCGCTTCAACGCGCTGGGCGTTACGCAATACGGCCAGATGACCGCCGGTTCGTTCATGTACATCGGGCCGCAGGGCATCGTGCATGGCACCACCATTACCCTGCTGAATGCCGGGCGCAAAATGGGTTTTGGGGATAAAGACCTGCGCGGCAGGGTATTCGTCACCAGCGGTCTGGGCGGCATGTCGGGCGCGCAGGCCCGGGCGGCTGTCATTACCGGCTGCGTGGGCGTGATCGCCGAGGTGGACGGCGACGCCGTGCGGCAGCGTATTGCCGACGGCTACATCGAACAAAAAAACGTGTACACCGACCTGACCGACCTGATCGTGCGGCTGGAGGAATGCCGGCGCAAGCGCGAGGCCGCGGCGCTCATCTACCACGGCAATATCGTGGACCTCTGGGAACGTTTTGCCAAAGACGGCGTTCGCATCGAACTTGGTTCCGATCAAACTTCCTGCCACAACATCCACGACATGGGCTATTGCCCGGTCGGGTACACCTTTGAGGAAGCCAAACAACTGCTGGTGAGCGACAAGCCCAAATTCATGGAAGCCGTGGCCGCTTCGCTGCGTCGCCACGCCGCCGCCGTAAACGTGATGGCCGAACGCGGCATGTATTTCTGGGACTACGGCAACGCCTTCCTGAAAGAAGCCGGCGACGTGGGCGCCCCGGTGTTCAAACCTGGTTCCCGGCCACTCGCCCCCGGCGAGATCAGCGTGATGGCTTCGCCTTACCGCTATGCTTCCTACGTGGAAGATATCATGGGGCCGCTTTGTTTCGACTACGGCTTCGGGCCTTTCCGCTGGGTGTGTTGTTCCGGCGACCCGGCCGACCTGCAAAAAACGGATGCTATTGCGGCACAAATATTGGAAGAAATGCTGACCGAAGCGCCGGAAGATATCCGCGGCCAGATCAACGACAACCTGTTGTGGATCAGGTCGGCGCATCAGAACCTGCCGGTAGTGGGCTCTTTTTCCCGCATCCTGTACGCCGACGCAGCGGGCCGTATGCGTATATCCAAAGCTTTCAACGACGCTATTGCCGCCGGCGAACTGGCCGGCCCCGTGGTGCTGGGCCGCGACCACCACGACGTGTCGGGCACCGACTCGCCTTTCCGCGAAACGGCCAACATCTACGACGGCTCGCGCTACACGGCCGACATGGCCGTGCACAACGTCATCGGCGACAGCTTCCGGGGGGCTACCTGGGTAAGCCTGCACAACGGCGGCGGCGTGGGTTGGGGCGAGGTGATCAACGGCGGTTTCGGCATGGTGCTCGACGGCACGCCGGAAGCCGACCGTCGCCTGCATGCCATGCTCTTTTGGGATGTGAACAACGGCATCGCGCGCCGCGCCTGGGCCCGCAATCCGCACGCGCTGGCCACTATCCGGCGCGCCATGGAAGCATACCCCGACTTGCAGGTGACCGTGCCGTACCTGGCAGATGATGAGATTGTGCGAAAGGCGCTGGGGAAAAGGGCGCAGTCATTGACTTAGCCGTACTTTCCAAACTTCAAACTATTTACTGCCATGCTGCAAGCAGTCCCCCCATCAGCATGAGCGTCAGCAACCAGTAGCCCACGTTTACAGCGACGTATTTAAAATTTTTGCGCTCGAAAAGCGCGTTGGTGGCCATGATGGGCAGGGCGATCATCAGTCCGGCGATAAAAAAGCCGTGGAAGGCGCCGTGTTTGAAGGTGTGATTGGAAGCGGCGAGGTTAGTTTTATAATATTCGAGCCAGCGTCCGGCTTCGGAGGCCGGGTCGGGGTTCATGGTGCCGTCGGTGACGTAATACAGCGCCCCGCTGACGAAGTTGTCGTGGAAGGAGATGGTGTGGACGGAGACGGCCAGCATCAGGCTCAACAAGAAGGACAAGCCGAAGATCAGGGCCATATTGCCTGTTTTGACCTTTTCTTCCGTCATGCCGGCAACCTGCATCCAGGTATTGCCGAATACCTTGGGGTGATACCAGATAAAACCGATGACCATGGGTATCAGTGCGGCGACGATAATGGCAACAAAGTTCATAGATGAAATTTTTAGTGAACAGTTGATTTTTAATTTCTCGCGAAAGGTAGTGGAACAAACTGAAACATTTAATTTTTTTCAACATTTTGTTTTGCAAGTAAGCGTTTAATATTCCTGCCCGTACTCCTTAACTTTGCTTTTGCTTCCTTCCCGGCATTACAAATGAAACACTGACTTTGGCACAGGCTTTCTTTCGGTATTGGACCTACACCCTGGCAATGTTCCTGAGCTTCGCGTCCGGTTCGCCGCTCGCGGCCCAGGCGTATATTGCCAAAGTGGACTATTACAGCGTGGAGCATGGTTTGTCGCACCGGCAGGTGAACGCCATTTATGAGGATAGCCGGGGCTTCGTTTGGATCGGCACGCTTAACGGGCTCAACCGTTTCGACGGCTATTCGTTTCGCGCGTATTCCCGGGAAAAAGACGGGCTGTTATCCAATAATATCCAGGCGATAGCAGAAGACGCCGAAGGTTGGTTGTGGTTGTTTGCCGCGGAGCGCAAGGGCGTATGCCTGTTTCATCCCGAAACCGGCCGGGTGCTTTCGCTGCAGGAAAAATTCGGCAAACAATACCCGGCGTTTGCAGCCGGCCATGTGCTCGGTTCACGTTTGCGCGACGAGGAAGACGGCGCGCTCTGGTTATCGGCCCCGGATACGGGCTTGTTGTTCCGCTACCACCCCAAAAGTGGCATTCAGACATTCCCGGTGGAGGGGTTGCGCAACATCCGGCCGGTGTATTTTTCCCGCGCCAACACCATTTGGGCTACCGCCGATGATGATCATATCGTGGAATTGGACCGCACAGGCAAGGTGTTGCAACTATTCCCAAACCTGTGGCTGTACGGCAACTGGGCTATCAATGAAGGCGGCATGCTCGCTATTACCCGGCAATCTGCCGGCGACGAAGAATTTCGTTATTTCACCCTGAAAGGAGAACAACGGCCCTACCGCCCGGCCGGCTTGACCCGCGAGAATGAGCCCCATCCGGCGCTCGTTTTGCCCTTCGACGACAAAGGCACATTTCTGATCCACGACCGGCTCGCAGACGCCCGGGGCAATATCCTCGCCCAGTGGTCGCTGGCACAACACGACCGGAACAACTTTATGTGGCGCTCTACTCTGAAAGACCGCGCCGGCAGGTATTGGCTGGGCGACGACTTCGGCTTTTATCTCCTGCAAATTAAAAAAAACCGGTTCCAGCATTATTTTTATCAAAAAGCAGCAAAACCCGGCCTGGGCAACAGCATACGCGGCATTGTGGCCACATCGGACAAGGTGTATGCCAACCTGGATAACTTCGGCCTTCACGAATACGACAGACGCAGCGGACAGACCCGGCGCGTGAAGGCAACCGGCAGCGACTGGGGCAACTATGCCCTCGCCTTTGCCAAAAACGGCGACCTGTTGTCCGGAAATCAAAAAGCCTTTTATCGCCTGAAGCCGGACGCATCCGCGGGCGAAAAAATTCCAACCCCTTTCGATGTCTGGGCCTTCTGTGAGGATGAAGCCGGCGCCTTATGGCTCGGCTCTTCCACCGACGGCCTGCATACGCTGCTGCCCGGCGCAACGGCCACAACGCCTTTTACCCGGTACAACGGCTTCGACGCGTTGGCCTCCGCGTTTGTCCTGCACATCGCGAGGGACTCATCCGGCCTGCTGTGGGTGTGCGCCGGCAATGGCTTTTACAAAGTACACCCGCAAAAAGGCGTGCTTGCCCGCTATTGGAATGGCGGTCGGGGGGAGTATTTTTTACCCGCCGAAAATTTCCTGCATTTTCATCTGGATGCCGACGGCGTGTTTTGGTTTGCCACTGCCGGCGGTCTCGTGCGCGCCGGCTCCCGCGCCGGAAGCGATGGAAGCCGCTCGCCGGCCTGGGATGAAAAAACGGGCAGGTTGTTCAACCGGGCCAACAGCTTGTCCAACGATTTCATCTATGCGGTTTACGGGGACAAGCGGGGCAACGTTTGGATGCCGACCGACAACGGCATCGTTTGTATGAACAAAAAGTCGGAGGCGGTCAAAACCTTTTTTCTTTCCGACGGGATCACCAATGCCGAATTCAACCGGATAGCGCATTTTCAGGCGCCCGACGGCACGCTCTATTTTGGCGGCCTGAACGGCATTAACGCTTTCAATCCCGCCGATTTTGAACAACTCACCGATACCCGGTCCGAAGTTCCCCTGGCGCTCACGGCTTTTCAGCAATTCGAGGGGAAGCAGAACCGCCTCGTCGACCGCACTGCTGAACTACTGCATTCCCGCACTATCACGCTTCGCCCCGACGACCGCTTTTTCAACCTCGAACTGGCATTGCTCAGCTTCGAGGAGCCGCAACTGATCCAATACGCCTGGAAAATTGAAGACCTGGACAAAGACTGGCACTACCAAAAGGAACGGCAGATCAATTTCGGCGGGTTGCCCTACGGGACTTACACGCTGCGCATAAAAGCGCAGGCTGCCGACGGCCAGTGGTCGCAGAAAGAACTGACTTATACCGTACGGGCGCCGCGGCCCTGGTTTCTGCAAGCCTGGTTCCTCATTCTGATGGCGCTGCTACTCGGCGCAGGAATACGCGCGTATATCCGCCGGCGCAGCAGACAGCATATCCTGGAACAGAAAAAACTGGAAACCCTCGTGCATAAGGCGACCGAACGTATAGAACAGGACAAACGCACCATCGAAAAACAGGCCGAAGAACTGCGGCACCTGGACAAAGTCAAGTCCAACTTTTTTGCCAACGTCAGCCACGAACTGCGCACGCCCCTGTCGCTGCTGCTGGGCCCCATTGGCACCGTACTGAAGCGCAACAAACTCGAAAACCAGGATTTTACGCTGATCAAACTCGCCCAGGTGCACGCCAAACAGCTGTTGCAGCTGGTCAACCAAATCCTCGATCTCAGCAAACTGGAAAGCGACAAACTCGAATTGCGCGAATCGCCGACCCTGTTGTACCCGCTGCTGCGCCGCATCGTGGCGGCTTTTGAAAGCCATGCCGACCAGCGCGGTATCCGTTTTGTTTTTCAATTCCAGCCTGAAAAAGATCTGCGCGTGTTGCTGGACCCGGCCAAACTGGAAACCATCCTCAATAACCTGCTCTCGAACGCCCTGAAATTTACACCCCCGAACAGCGATGGCTCCGTGGGTCTGAAGGTGGAAAACCTGGCGCACAGCCTCCGCCTGACCGTGAGCGATACCGGCCGCGGCATTCACCCCGACGATCTGCCGCACGTGTTCAACCGTTTTTACCAGTCGGCCCAACCCAACGCGCCAATCGAGGGTGGCACGGGCATCGGGCTGGCGCTGTGTAAAGAACTGACCGAACTGATGCAGGGCCGGATTTGGGCCGAAAGTCCCGGACCCGGCACGGGCAGCCGGTTTTTTCTGGAAATACCGCAAAAGGAAGTCCTCGGCCTGACTCAGGTCGCCGAAACGGAAGCAGATGAAACAGATGAGCCGCTTCCCGACATGACCGCGGCCATACCCGCCAATCCGGGCGATAAAGATTACACCGTCCTGGTGGTGGAAGATAACAAAAGCCTGCGGGATTATATTCAGGTCATTTTATCGGAAAAATACCGTGTCGTCACTGCCGAAAACGGCGAGGAAGCGATGGAATGGTTGACGGTTGACGGCGGACGGCATACGGCAGACGGGGAGCAACCATCGGCAGACCGTCCACCGTCCATCGCCCACCGTTCACCGGACTTAATCATCTCCGACATCATGATGCCGGTGATGGACGGTTTCCAGTTGCTGGAAAACCTCAAAAGCCACGCGCAATACCGGTTGATCCCGGTGATCATGCTCACCGCGCGCGCCGGGGTGCAGGACCAGTTGCACGCCCTGCGTATCGGGGTGGACGACTACCTGCTGAAACCGTTCGAAGAAGCGGAATTGCTGGCCCGCGTGGCGGCTTTGCTCGAGTGTTCGCGCGAACGGGAACGCTGGCGCGTGGAAACGGCGGCTGCCCCTGCCGGTGCAGCTGACCCGGAGGAGACCGGAAGGGCCTCGGAAGCGCCCGGCGCCGCTGAACTGGCCTGGCTGGAGGAACTGGAAACGCTGATGCGCCGCGAGGTGCAAAACGACCAGGTGTCTGTCGCCTGGCTGGCCGAACACTTGTTTCTGAGCGAGCGCCAGCTGCAGCGCCGCATCAACCGGCTGACCGGCCTGGCGCCCAACGCCTACATCCGCGAAGTGCGGCTGCAGGAAGCCCGCCGGATGATGGAGCAGCGACAGGTGCAAACGCTGAAGGAAGCCGCCTGGATGGTGGGCTTCCGCGATGAGAAACATTTTTCGCAGATTTTCCGGGAAAGATTTGGCAAGTCGCCGGCGGATTGGTTGCGCTGAGATTCGGCCTTTTCTCCGCCGATACCGCGGAGCGTCGGCCGTGCATATTGCCAACGGTGCGTTTCAACCTCACCCCCAACCTCCCGACCTGCGGTACGGGACAGGCCCATAGCCATCAACTTAACTCCCCCCGACTTATGCAGAACCGGCTCTCGCCGCCGAAGGCGGTCACCCGCTGTAGTGCAAACGTCTGCTTTACCCACCCCTGACGTCCGCTTTACCCACCCAATTTTTTGAAATGTCCGGTTTACCCGCCATTTGGTCGGGTTTACCTTCCTGTGCCGGGGGCACTTTTGTCTTGTCGCCCCGGCAAACGGACAAAATCTGAACATCAATTATTCGAACCATGCTATCCGAAACTACAGTCCGCAACTTCCACCCCTTCACCAATTACGATTTCAGCAACTTCTATTTCGGCTCGGGCGACGACGTGTACGACACCATCCGGAGTTTCAACCAATGGTGGGACGAGGCTTTTGCCGGCGGCTACCACATTTACCGTGAACCGTTTACCTCGGCGCCGGGCACGCACATTTCCATCCGGAGCAACAAGGGTAAACAACTCGACGGGTTGCTCAATTATTCCTCCTACAACTACCTCGGCATGGCCAACTCGCCCGTCGTGACGGAAGCCGCTATCCGGGCGGTTGAAAAATACGGCCTCGGCGCCTCGGGCGGTCCCAACCTGAGCGGCATGTTCGACATCCACCGGGAACTGGAAGCCTCCATCGCCGCTTATAAAAAGAAAGAAGCCTGCACCACCTTCAACTCCGGCTACGCCGCCAACATCGGTATCATTTCGGGTATCATGCGTTCGGGCGACACGATCTTCCTCGACCAGTATTCTCACGCTTCCATTATCGACGGCGCCATCCTGTCGAAAGCTAAAACCGTCTTTTTCCGCCACAACAACGCCGCCGACCTCGATCGCAAACTCGCCGGCACGACGGGGCGCAAACTCGTGATCGTGGAAGGCGTGTACTCTATGGACGGCGATTTCTGCAATCTGCCGGAAATCGTGGAAGTGTCGAAAAAACACGGCGCGCGCATCATGATAGACGAGGCGCACTCCGCTTTCGTGGCCGGCGAAAATGGCCGGGGCGTGGTGGAACATTTTGGCCTCGAAGACGCGGTGGATTTCCACATGGGCACCTTCTCGAAAGCCCTTGGCGGCCTGGGCGGATACGCCTGCGGCGACCGCGAATTCGTCCTTTACCTCGAAGCCTACGCCCGCTCCCGTTTTTTCTCCTGTACCCTACCGCCCGCGGTTTCGGCCGGCGTACTGGCGGCGTTGCACCATATCGAAGCCAACCCGGAAATCCGGCTCCAGCTTTGGCGAAACGTACATTACCTCCAAAACCGCCTGAAAGAGGCAGGCGTGGACACCGGCCAATCCAGATCTCAGGTCATTCCCATTATGGTTTATGAGGACGCCAAGGTGTTCGGCATTGCCGAAAGCCTGCGCGCAGAAGGCATTTTCCTGCAGCCGGTCAACTATCCGGCCGTTTCCAAAGGCAAAGCCCGTTTCCGGCTTTCCGTATCCGCCTCACACACCATCGATCAACTCGAATACGCCGCTCAAACCATCGCCAACGTTTTAAAAGAAGCAGGTATCCCATGCAACAGGTAGTTCAGTATCACATCTCCAAGGGCATTAATGGCATTTTTGAAATCCCAACCGAAGCCGCCCGGCAATACCTCCCGGCCGGAATCGAACCCGTGGAAGCCAACCACGGCGTCAGCCTGATCGGGATCACGATGTTCGACTTTTCAGAAAGCCCCGCGGGCCCATACCAGGAACTGGTTGTTTCGCTGTACGCCGTGCCGCGCCTGGGTATCATGGAACAACACCCGCACGCCGCGGTGTACCCCATCGTGGTGGCTTCCAGCAGCCGCGAAGCCCGCGATCACGCCATTGATCTGTGGCGCCTGCCGCATTTTATGGAAGATATCGGGATCGAATTTACGCCCTCGGCCGATGGCCGGTCTATGACCGGAAAGGTGTATTGCCACAAAGACGAGCCCGTCGTGCAGCTCACGGTGAGCCAAACGGGCGCCTGGGCGCCCATGTACCAACTCTACCAGTCGTTTCAGGGCGATGAGAGCGGGTCGTATATGGGCATTATGGACATGCGGGGCCAGCTGAGCGAACACGAGGAAGGCACGGGGAATATTCGTTTGCACGATCACCGCTTTTTCCGGCACGTTGATCTGTCTGTTATAGAGCCCCGGCCCTACCGGGAGATGTGGCTGAAAGCGGGGGTGGAAAGTTATCACCGGTTGGTTTCGCTGGAGAAGCCGTACAAAAATCCGGCTAAAATATGAAAAAGATGAAGCAAGGTCAACGCACTTTCTGACCGCCATCACTGCCGGCCCATGTCCCATCCCTGAATTTTGCAGCGTTTTTTCACCTGCAAAAGAAAATCCACATGCAAAACAACTATCACCGCCTGATTGCGCCGGGTACGCTTGTCGGGCTGGCGGGTTATGTTTTGTCGGGCCCTGCCGGTTTCCTGCTCGTCCGGCTTACGCAGCCCCAACCCGTCTGGGTATCCCCGGCCGTTTTCGCTGAAAATTATCACGTCGTACAGGACATGCCGTACTACTTCGGCCTGTTGCTGATCGGCGGTATGCTGATGCTCGCTGCCGGGTTGTTCCTGAATGCTCAGGATGAACCGGTTAAAATCCGCTTTCATCTGCTGCTCGCCCTGATGTGGACGACCTTCTTTGCCGCCCTGATCTTTTTCAATTATGTCTGCCAGACCACCTTCGTGCGGCACCTGGCGCTGAACTACCGGGCCGAACATGACCCGCTGATCGCCACCTTTTCCATGGCCAACCCCATGTCGCTCGCCTGGGCCGTCGAAATGTGGGGCTACGGCGTGCTCGGCGTAGCCACCTGGCTGATGAGCGGTTACTTTCAGACCAGAAACAAGGCCATCTACTGGCTGCTGATTGCTAACGGCGTGGTAAGCGTGCTCACGGTCGTTTTCACGGTCATCGACATGAAATGGCTGCTTACGCCCCCGGGTGTGGCGGGCTATTTCATCTGGAACGTACTGATGATCACGCTGATGGTACTCCTTTACCGATACTCAAGAAGATGAAACGGGCCATGTTGATCGCACTTACCGTACTCGCTTGCTGCCTGCTTTTGCTGCTGGGCGTGCTGCTGGCCTGGAGCCCCGGAAAACCAAAACCTTTTTTGGCCGAAGACGGACAGCCGCTGGCGGGCAGCATTTCTGAAAAAATCCGGGTCGACATTAATGGCGTGCAGCAGGGCATGTTCATACGGAGCAAAGACGCGACGAAACCGGTGCTGCTTTACCTGCACGGCGGCATGCCGGATTTTTTCCTGACCCAACGATACCCCACGCGCCTGGAAGACGATTTCGTCGTTGTGTGGTGGGAACAACGCGGCGCGGGGATGTCTTATCATTCCGATATCCAGCCTGAAAAGGTAACGCCGGGGCTGCTTATTTCCGACATTATCGTCGTGACGAATTACCTGCGCCGGCGTTTTGGGCAGGAGAAAATATATCTCATGGGGCACTCCGGCGGCACTTTTACCGGCATACAGGCTGCCGCGCGGGCGCCGGAGTTGTACCACGCCTACATCGGCGTGGCGCAGGCCTCGCATCAAATCAAATCCGAGATATTGGCATACAACTACATGCTCAACAGGTTCCGGGAGGAAGGCAACGAAAAAATGGTAAAAAAACTGGAGGCGGCGCCGGTTACGCTGACGGGCGGTACGCCAAAGGTTTATCTCGCCCTGCGCGACAAAGCCATGCATAGCCTGGGCATCGGCACGATGCATGACATGCGTTCGGTGATCAGCGGCATTTTTTTGCCGTCCTGGCAATTCCGGGGGTATACGTTAGCGGAAAAATTCAATTTGTGGCGCGGCAAATTCCGCTCCGGCGTCAGTATCGTGTGGGAAACAATGTTGTCTACGGACTTGAGCCAAGCAGTGCCTGAACTCGATATTCCCGTTTACTTCTTTCACGGCATTCACGATTACACCTGCGCTTACCCGGAGGCTAAGTCCTATTTTCGACAGTTGGAAGCGCCGGTAAAAGGTTTTTACACTTTTGAACAGTCGGCGCACAGCCCCATGTTTGAGGAGCCGGAAAAGATGCAGCGCATTTTGCGGGAGGATGTGTTGGCGGGCATCAACCTATTGGCCGACAAAGAATAATATCAACCTAAAAAACGGAAGCGGATCAGATTGTTGATCATCCAGGATGCCGCGGAGCCGCATATAGAGCGGTTAAGTGCGGAGGTTTAAGACTACTTTGCCACTTTTTTCCGCAAAACCGAGGTACCAACCCGGATTTCCAGCACATACACGCCGGACGGCAAATGCGCGGTCTCCAGCCGGGACGGGGGCTGCCCCCCGGCCGCAATCCGCATCCGCCCCATCGTATCAAACAGGCGGACGCTCCGGATGGCGGGCCACCATTCCGGCGGCATGGTAACTTCGAAATATGTGCTGGCTGGGTTCGGGGCAATGGTAATATCCGTTTCCCGGTAGGCCTCTTCCTGTGCCATCAGGCAAAAATTCCCTTCATAACTGACATAGTTGAAACAAAGCAGCGTCCAGCCGTATTCGGTGACGAATTCCAGCGGCAGCAACGGCATTTGCGCGCTGCCCACCCCTGCGATCCAGGTATCGGAATAATACCCGTTGGTTTCGGCTTGTATCGAGAGCATTTTCCGCATGGCGCCGTACACTTCCGCCGAATCGACCGCCGTCACCACGTATTTGATCTTCAGGCTGTCGCTGTCGCGGTGGAAGACCGTCGAGTCGCCCGGCGCGGCGCCGAATTTGTACAACTCCAGTTCCCGGTTTGGGCCGTCGCCGACGTAGAGGCCCTGAAAGTCGACGTAATACACCGTTCCCGCGCTGTCCTCCCGCACGGCGCCCGTCAGCCAGGTGCCTTTGCGCAGTTTACGGTAGTTGATGCCCTGAAGGGTCGTGTCGCCGCCTGTTTCAAAGGAATAGTGCGTTTTATTGTCGGGGTGGGTGAACACTTCTTCAATAAACCAGGTGTTGGAAGCGCCGGCGAAACCGGTTGACTGGGCGTAAACAGGCAGTGCGGCGGCGCAATAAAAGGCGAAGCTGAAGTTTTTGAGTGTCATACGGGTATACTTTAAGGTTACGGTATTTTTTCACTAAAAGTACCTGCCCTTTTACTGCGCTCCAAATCATTTACTGCTATATGCCAAAATTGGAAAAATAACGTTTTCAATGTCGCATTGCACAAAGCGTTCATCCGATGAGCATTCGCCCGCTACTGGTCTGCTTCCTTACCCTGGCCGCTACCGCCCCGGCGCTGTCGCAGACTGCCGCGGCGTCGGATAGCGTCATCCGGGCCGTTAAAGTCGCCGGCCGCGAGGGCGGACTCTACCTCGGCGCCTACGTGTTCCCCCTTTTCCGCCGCGACTGGGGCGCCGTGGCTGCCATCCAAACCCGAAAATGGTACATAGAAGCCTCCTGGCAAAAAGCCAACCGCAACCGCGACTACCTGCTCGACCAGCAACTGAAAGGCGAAGACGGCGCCAGGCGGGAAAAGGCGTACTGGGATGGCTATTATGCCCA
>CALEYM010000617.1 GCA_937926185.1 uncultured Bacteroidota bacterium
AATATTGATAAAATTAGCTTTTACCCATTAATTATCAATATTTTATAAAAATAAAAACCGTGGCAAATTTGAATATTTGTATTTTCCGGAACCTGATCCGGGCCGCATCTTTGACCCATGCAATCACGAATCGCTCGTTTATCTATGAAAAGAATAATCCTCGCACTCACCTTGCTGGCAAGACTGGCAGCCTGTTTGCCGGCTCAGAATACCGATTTCTGGATGAAATTCCCGGGGCCGTCCGGGGGCGCTTTTTACAATATCACCCTTGCCCAAAGCGGCATAATGTACGGAAATTATACGTCTTATTCGGCCGAATTGTACCGTTCTGCCGACCAGGGCCTGCATTGGTCAAAACTAACCATTTCGCGCAACGGGCAGCCGGTTTCAAATTATATCGACGTGGGCAAAAGCGGCGCTTTCAATTTACTGGTTTTTGACAGCGCTTTGATGACCACCACCTTGTACCGGTCCCTCGATGAAGGAGATAATTGGACCGCGGTTAAAGACAGCCTGCCTTTCCGGGAAGTGTATGAAACGCCCGGCGGTGCGCTGCTGGCCAAAACGACCGACTTCAAAAATATATGGCGTTCAACAGACGGCGGATATACCTGGTCGTTTGTGCTTACTGCAAATGGCGCCATCACCGTGCCGCTAAGGATATTGCAAACCGGGGATTTGATTTTCACCAATTCGACGGGGGAAACCTATCGCTCCTGGGACGAGGGACTAAGCTGGCAGATCATCGGGCAAACCGCCCCGCAAAAAGTTCCGCTATACATTACCCAGGCCGGCGCCCTGCTTGTTGTTAAAGGCCAAAACCTTTACCGTTCCACCGATAACGGGCTTACCTGGGAAATCATCGTAACGGTGAATTATCAATTGAGTTCCATAATTGTGCTGGCGTCGGGGCGCTTGCTCGCGATGGCTACTTTTGGCAATGGCGACGACCCGGCTTTGTACTTTTCCGATGATGACGGGCTCAGCTGGTCGCCACAGCCGGGCGATCATTTAATTTGGTTGTATTCATTTCCATACCCGCTGCTCGTTCCGCTGCAGCTACCCGACGGAACCATTTTTGGGTATTGCAACGATGCGCTTTACCGCTCGGCAGACGGCGGCCAAACCTGGCGTTTTTCCGCCCATGGCTTACAAAAGGCCGAGGTTTTTCAACTGGATTTCGCCGCGGCGGACACTTTTTTTGCCATGACGCCAAACGGTCTTTGGCGAACATTCGACAATGGCCAGCAATGGGCCAAATTGACCGATCATACCGGAAACCTGTTTTCCGAAACGCACCGGAGACGCTTCGTGTCGGGCAGTGCCGGTCGCCTGGCGCTTATCACGGAGGACAGCTTGTTTTGGTCGGACGATTACGGCACGCATTTCAGCAATATAACGCCGTCCGGCAGCTTTGCGCCGGACGCCATTGAAATCAGCCCCGACGATGCTGTCCTGTTTGCCAACTCGATAACACCGTTTTGCATCCTGCGTTCGGTGGACCATGGTCAGAGCTGGCAGCCTTCGGCGGCGGCCGCGGAACTCAACCTTATCCAGATGGAATTTCACCCTTCCGGGCGCATTTACGCCGCGGTGCTGGCAAGCAGCGCGGGGCAATTGCCGTCGATCTGGTATTCCGACGATCAGGGCCTGAACTGGTTCCCCGTAACCGGCCTGCCGGCCGAAGTTTGGTTCAAAGACCTGCACATCGACCCCGCCGGTTTTATTTATGCCGTCGGGGAAGACCCCATCAATAACCGGTATCCGCTGTACCGCTCTGCCGATAACGGGCAAAGCTGGCTGCGCCATCCCGCCGACAACGGATTCTTTTCCTACGTATCCCTGGCCGGGAATGTCGCCGGCCACCTGCTGGTTAAAAGAGGAACGGCAAACCGCTCCGTCGACCAGGGGACAAGCTGGAATGTGTTGCCTCCTGTCGCCGGGCTTCAGATTTTAGACCCCATTTCCCCCGACCAACATTGGTTCGTTTCCAACAAAGGGTTGTATCGCACCGTCAACCCAACCACACAAGGCGCGTTTATCGGCGGTTTCGTTCGCCGCGATGCCGACGCCGATTGCAGTACCCCCGACGCCCAGGCGCCCCTGAAGGGCTGGCCGGTGAAAGCGGAAGGCGCCAATACGTTTTATGCCGTTACGGATACGAATGGCCGGTACCTGATGTTTGTGGATACCGGCAGTTATTCCCTGCGCGCGCAGACGCCGAACGCTGCCTGGTGGACGGTCTGCGAGGATGCCCGGAACATAACGGCAGACCGGCTGCTGGGACTCGATACGGCCGATTTTTCAGGGGCCGCCCTGGCCGAATGTCCGTTGATGACCGCGGATATCGGCGTTTCACGTCTTCGCCGTTGTTTCAACAACCTGATTTTCGTCGAATACCGGAACGAAGGCACTGAAACCGCCGACAGCGCCTGGGTGGAAGTCCGGATCGATCCGTTTACCACTTTCGTTGATGCCAGCGTGCCCTATCTTGATCTGGGTAACTACACCTACCGTTTCCCGGTCGGCAACGTACCTCCCGAAACCGGCGGCCATTTCTGGATACAAGTGTATTTGACCTGCGACTCCACCGTACTGGGCCAGACGCATTGTTTCCTGGCGCACGCCTATCCCGATACCCTGTGCGCCCCCGTGAACGGCTGGTCGGGCGCCGAAATACAGGCCGGTGTCATTTGTCAGGACTCGACCATTCAATTTGAACTGCGCAACAGCGGTAGCGAGCCATCGCAACCGCTCGATTATATCATTATCATCGACGACGTGGTACTCATGCAGGGAAACCGGCAATACGATCCGGGCGAAACGTTCGTCCTTTCACAACCCGCCGACGGCCGCACCTGGCGCATCCAATCCGAACAGGAGCCCGGGCACCCGTTTTCCAGGCTCGCCCTGGCCTTTCAGGAAGGTTGCGGCGGCTACAACAGCCTGGGCTATATCAACCGCTTCCCGGTAGACGCGTATCGCCCGTCCTGGGATCGCGACTGCGTGGAAAACACCGGCTCCTACGACCCCAACGACAAACAGGGCTTCCCCCTCGGTTTCGGCGCCGAACACCGCATCCGGCCCGGACAGGAACTGGAATACCTCGTTCGTTTCCAGAACACCGGCACCGACACGGCTTTTACCGTGGTCATCCGGGATACCCTCTCGCCCTGGCTCGACCCCGCCTCGGTGCGGCCCGGCGCGGCATCGCATCCCTACGCCTGGAACCTGAGCGGCCCCGGCATCCTTTCTTTCACGTTTAACAATATTTTACTGCCCGACAGCAACGTCAATGAAGCGGCCTCCCACGGTTTCGTCAGTTTTCGCATCGCGCAACAACCCGGTGTGCCGCTTGAGGCGGAGATTTTCAACGAAGCCGCGATCTATTTCGATTTCAACGCCCCCGTCATTACCAACCGCACGCTCCATACCGTCGGAGATGATTACCTCGTGAATACCTACGCGCCGTTTCCCGCCGGGTACGACAGCCGGGTGCTCGTTTCACCCAACCCCGCGCGGGAACAGGCCGTGCTGCGCCCGGCAAACGGTCTGTTCGACCGGCACCTGATCACGATCACCGACGCCCGGGGGCAAGTAATCAGGCAGGTTCGTGCAAGCGGAACGCAGTATTTGTTCGAATGTCGGGGATTGCCGGACGGAGCGTATTTTTTCCGGGTGGCGGATAAAAATGGAAGAAATGCCGGAAGCGGGCGGATAATAGTAAAAGGATCGGGGTAGACTGAACAAACGATCATCCCTCCTCCTGACCCGCGTCACTGACAACCGCGAATATCCCCCTGCACCTTTGCCGCCGAAAACAATGAAGCCATGATCGGCTGGTTCATACTCGGTTTATTACTGTTGATTTTCGCATGGTTGCTCTGGACGCCCTTGCGAGTGGAAATCGACACGGCATCGGGTATTTTTCGCGCGGAATGGCGGTATTTATGCGCCGTGCAATGGCTGCCCGACGAAGGGCTGGATATCATCCGGTTAGAGGCGCCTTTTTTTCGGCGTAATATCCGGTTGTCCGGAGTCGAAAAACATCCGCTTAAAAAGCAGGAAAAACCCCGAAAGAAGCCGGTTTCTCCTGTCAAAAAAAATAAACGCATGTCTGTCGGAACGCTGTGGCGTTTGGGGCGCAATTTTTTACGCTCTTTCAAAATCAAACGCCTGCAAATCTGGTGGGACAGCGACGATTTTATCTGGAACGCCCAGGCATACCCGCTTGCCCATTTCATAAATATGCTGGGCGTGGGACAGGTTCGGGTCAATTTCATGGGCCGGCGCGAGCTGGCGCTTGTCGTGGAAAACCGCCTGGGCCGCATGCTCGGGGTCGTTTTGTATACTTTCATTACCAAACGTTGAATATCATGAAAACAAATTTTGAAGATGTACTCGGAAAAGTAACCCAATTCCTGCAAGGGGAAGCCAAAACAGAAACCGTGATCGGCAAAGAATTTAAACTCGGCGAATTCACCTGCGTACCGGTTATCCGCGTAGGCTTGGGCTTTGGCTACGGCGGCGGCGAAGGCGGCGACGCCAAACAGGGGCATGGCGAAGGCAGCGGCGCGGGCGCCGGCATCGGCGTGCAACCCATCGGATTTCTGGTCACCCGCGGCGGCGAAATCTCCTTCATCCCGGCCGTGAACAGCAAAGGCCTGACGGCTGCTTTTGAAAAAGTGCCCGATCTGATTGAAAAATACCTGGAAAAACAGCAGGCGAATTAATTTAGGCGCATTTCAATCGAAAATATTGATTGAAAAAATCCCAACCTGTCACGCCGGGCATGGATCAGAGCCACCATTGCCGCGGCGGTAGCCGGTTGGTTTTTGGTAAAAATGTTTGAACGGTAATTCAGCGATTTTCCGCACCTTTGGGTATAAAATCTGGCGTCATCAGGCCGCGTTACTGCTGGCGGGGTTGTGCAAAAAGTCAGAGCGCAGGAAAACATGAGTTGGAAGGGGGAATATTATTTTGGATTTATCACGGTTTTAGACTTTCCAAGTTTTTAAAACTTGGAAAGTCTGCACGATAACGAATAATATTTTCGTGGTTTTCAACAACCACCTTGCTTAATGGCTTTTTGCGCAACCCCGGCGGCGCCACTGACGCAATGACGCGCCCCAGGTATGGAAAGAATCAGCGTTTTCGACATTTTTAAAATTGGCATTGGCCCTTCCAGTTCGCACACCATGGGCCCCTGGCGCGCCGCACAGCGTTTTTTGCGCGAGATCGGACGCGAGGATTCCTTCGACCACGTGGAAGCCGTGCAGGTGGACCTGTACGGCTCGCTGGCCAAAACCGGCAAAGGCCACGGCACCGACCTGGCCGTTATTCTCGGGCTCAATGGCGACGACCCGGTGAGCATCCCTGTGGATCGGGTACAGCCGACGCTCGAGCACATTCAGCGGAGCAAAACCATTTCCTTAGCCGGTAAAAAAAGCCTGCCTTTCGATCCCGAACGGGATGTGGTCTTTTTATACAACGAAGCCTTGCCCTACCATGCCAACGCGCTCACGTTCCGCGCTTTTTTTCGCAATGGCGCCGGTGTCAGCCAAACCTATTATTCCGTGGGCGGCGGCTTTGTGGTGAAAGAAGGTGAAGAGAACCTGGCGGCCACGGTTATCCTTCCCTTCCCCATCGACCGGGGCGCCGACCTGGCCCGCTGGTGCCGGGAGCAAAACAAGACCATCGACGAGATTGTCTTCCGGAACGAACGCACCTGGCGCTCGCCCGACGATATCCGCTGCGGACTGCTGGAAATCTGGCAGGTGATGCGCCAATGCGTGTACGACGGCTGCCACACCGACGGCGTACTGCCCGGCGGCCTGAATGTGGCGCGCCGGGCCCATCCGATCAGCATAAAACTGCTCGGCAACAAACCCTATTCCAGCCCGGAGGAATGGATGGATCAAATCCGCAAAGGCGACCATTCTTTCCAGCATATCCTGAAATGGGTCAGCTGCTTTGCCCTGGCTGTGAACGAAGAAAATGCCGCGTTCAGCCGCGTCGTCACGGCGCCCACCAACGGCGCCGCGGGCGTAATCCCCGCCGTGCTGATGTACTACGCCTGTTTTTGTCCCGAGTTTCGGGACGACGACGATATCCTGCGATTCCTGCTCACTGCCGGCGAATTCGGCAGCCTGTTTAAAAAAGGCGCTACTATCTCCGCGGCCATGGGCGGCTGCCAGGCCGAGATCGGCGTATCCTCCGCAATGGCCGCCGGCGCCCTGTGCGCCTGCCTCGGCGGCTCCTACGAGCAGGCCATGATGGCCGCCGAAATCGCGATGGAACACCACCTCGGCATGACCTGCGACCCCATCGCCGGGCTCGTGCAGGTGCCCTGCATCGAACGCAATACCATGGGCGCCATCAAGGCCATTACCGCCGCCCAGATCGCGCTGGAAAGCGATCCCGCCAAAGCCAAAGTCAGCCTCGACGCCGTGATCAAAACCATGAAGGAAACCGCCGACGACATGAGCCACAAGTACAAGGAAACCGCCGACGGCGGCCTGGCGGTGCAGTTTTCGGTGGGCCTGGTCGAGTGTTAGAATTACGGATTGCGGTAGGGGTGTTAAGAGAAATTTCTCATTCCCGTTGAATAAAATTTTTCATGGTTTGCTTGAACCAAAGAATACCATCAGGAGAATCGAGCAGGTCAAGGATAACCGAGTAGGACAGTTCTTTGAACGTCTTGCGACTTTTCAAGCCTTTGTCAAAGACGACGATGTCGTCGGCAGCATGGGAGGAGTTGAGAATAGATTCCTTTAGAGCGGTCTCCTCGCTCAAATGAGCCTGGTCTTTGTGAAAATCCATCTGTATGAGGAAATCGTCTGTCAGTGCCGTTGTCAACGTCACTTGCGTCTTACCTTTTGCGCTGTTACCCACCTTCATCCCTTCCCCGCCCGCACGCGGCTCAGCGTTTCCGGCTTGATACGCAGATAGGAGGCGATATGTTTCAGCGGAACGAGTTGGAACAGGTGGGGCGCGCGGGCCAGCAGGTTGTGGTACCGCTGTTCGGGCGTGGTGGTGGCGATCTCAATTTCGCGTTCGATGATGCCGGTCAGCGCGAAGGCCAGCAGGTCGCCCCAGAACAGCGCCACGCCTGGCCAATGTTCGCGGGCCCACTGAAAATCGGATCGGCTGATGCCCAGCACGGTACAAGGCCGGAGCGCCTGTATGGAAAACGCGGAGGGTTGCTGGCGGACGTAAGAGGGGAAAGAGCTGAGTACGTTGTTTTCGTAGGCAAATCCCACGCACACTTCCTCCTCGTCGGCAGGGTAATAAAGCCGCAGCACCCCGTCGGCTACAAACCAGACGTGTTGTTCCGTTTTGCCGGGCGCGCACAGAAAATCGCCCCGGCGCAGGCGGCGTTGCGTTTGCCAGCGTTCGTGCAGGGCAAGCGCGGCTTCCCGCGGGAGTTGCGGCTGCCGGCTGAGAAAGGAGAATAGTTTTTCGCCCGGAGTGGACATGCTGAGATCAGGTTGATGGGTTTGATCCGGGGTTTTCAGTGAAAATTTTCACGCCAGACAACGCCGCAGGTAATTGAGCTGCCCCAGGTGGTAATTCAGGTGTGCCAGCAGGTGCAGCAGCCCGCCCGCAACGGAGCGGCCGGCGCCGAAATGCGGATCGGGGAAGGGTTCGTCGAGGCGCTCGTCCGGCATTGTTGAAAACACCCGTTCCACAATCTGCCGCGCCGCGCCGAGTTGTGCCAGTATTTCCGCGCGGGGCACATTTCGGGCGGAAAATTCCAGGTCGTGCTGTCGTATGTAGCCCGAAGCGCCCAACATGGCGCCGATAAAATGTTGCAGGTTGCCGGCAATGTGCAGACCGAGCGTGCCGGCGCAGTTGGCGATCTGCCCGCGCACCTGCCAAAGGCTATCCTCGCCGGGAAACGCGTTGATCTCTGCGACAAACTTGTCGAGGTCGCGCAAAAAGAAGGTCTGAAATTCGGATGTGCGGCTCATGTCGGTGGAGTGGGTTGCCGGGTAGCGGGCTTTAATCTGTTTGAATAACCGGGCACAAGATACGGCTACTGTCCACTCTACGAGGGAAAAACATGAGATGCACACGTAGAGTGGACAGGTCCGCCTGCGGCGGATGACAAGAACGGGGGAGAAAGAGAAGGTAGCTTGGGCCGGCGGCTTATGCATAGCCGGGGCTCGGCGGTATAGTCCGCGCAGTAAGGTCAAATTCCGGACTAAGTCCAATGGATGCCCTTCCGAAGTCTGAAGACTTCGGAGAGCAGCACTACCTTTCATTAAAGGATATGTAAGTCGCCCCACCAGCCGCTCAAATATCCTTCTTCCCAAATATCCTGACCGCCAGCCACAGCGGTCCCGCGATCCACAGCAGCATGGCGGCAAACGACAGTCCCATACCCGTTGCAGAGCCGAAAAAGTGCTGGAACAGGGCCCCCGTGTAGCCCATGAGCGCCGCGGCGTCGAGTTGGAGCAGCATGGCGATGCGCGACAGGTCGACGGGGTTGAGGAAAGCCAGGGCCATGATGGCTTTTTCGAGCGGGTAATCGCTGAACGCGAACATGCCCATCAGCACGATGCCGTCGTACAGGATGGTGCAGAAGAACCACAGCAGCAGCGCCAGCCCGATGCCCCGCGCCTTATCGCGCGAGAGCACGGCGGCCAGGAAAGCCAGCGATACGAAGGCGAGCGTGAGCAACAGTCCGCAAATTACCAGCGTGAGGCCGCGCACCGAACCGTCGTACAACAGCACCGGCACACCCACCCCGATGCCGAAAGCGATGCAGAGCGAAACAGCCATGCCGAGGTATTGGCCGAGGAAGATGTCGGAGCGCTTCAACGGTTGCGCCAGCAGCAGTTCCATGAACTCGTAGGAGTTATACAGGTGTATCGTGGCAAATACGGTACTCACGAGCGGCAGCACGATCAGGATAATGTTCAGCAGGCTCATCATGCCCTTGGCCGGGTCGCTTTCCAGGTTGAAAAAACTCATGGATACCACCAGCAGGAACGCCAGATAGGCCAGCACAAAGCGGTTGCGCAGGATATCGTAAACGACGTATTTGGCAATTTTCAGCATCTTTTGGTGCGCTCGGACAGTTTCTGCCGGCAAGGATACGACGGTTTGCGGGAATTCTATGGCCGTGGAAATTTTCATGGTTCAGTTTTGATTATTCAACATTTCTTCCAGCAGGACGGCTTTTGGGAACAACACGTTGTTTTCCAAATGCACGTGCCAGCGCAGGTCTTCGTCCAGTTCCCGGAGTTTGGCGAAGGCGACGCGGTAGGTGGTGCAGGCGTCTTCGGGCGGGTTAAATTCCGCGGTCAGGTCGCGCACGTTTTCAAGCAGGGCGCCGGCGTATTCGTGTTCGTGTTCCATCATCCGGATGGGGTTTTGCACCGTGCCGAAGGGTACGGCGGGCGATTGCCGGTGTTCGCGTTGCGCCGCGCACATCGCTTTGATGTAGGGGAAAAGCACATTTTCTTCCTTGAGGATATGTTCCATCAGGTCGGTGGAGAGTAGTTCCACCTGTTTTTCCACCAATTTTAGTTCCGGATGCCGCTCGCCGTGTACGGCGGAGATTTTGGCGGTGAATTCGCGCAGCAACGGCAGGTTTTCGCGCAGGTAGCGGTGGTGCGTCTGCACGATATATTCGGCCAGGAAATCGGGTTCCCAGACCTCCGGGTTTTGGGAAGGCATTTCCGGCGCCTGCAATACCTGGTCCAGTTCGGTGGCGAGGGTTTCCCAACCAATATTTTTGTCGGAGCAGGCTTTTCCCAGCGATTTTTTGCCGCCGCAGCAGAAATCAATGCCGTGCCGTTTGAAAACTTCGGCGGTACGGTAATGGTGGGCAACCATTTCGCCCACGGTCATGTCTGGATGGATATTCATAGTTTGGTGTGTTTTTTAAGTTTAGAGAAGGGTTTAGATGGTTTAGAAGGGTTTAGATGGTTTAGAAGGGTTTAGAGGGTTTAGAAGGGTTTAGAGGGTTTAGAAGGGTTTAGATGGTTTAGAAGGGTTTATTAAGGTTAGCTTCGGCCTTCCTGTTCCATGATTTTGGCGATAGCCTTACCGAGCCTTGCCTCGCCGGTTTCGGTTTTCAGGGCTTCCAGCGTTTTAAAAAACACCAGCCGGCCTTCGGCCAGGTACATCACGTCGGTGGCCAGTTCTTCCAGGTCGCTCATGATGTGGGAGGTGATGAGAAACAGTTTGTCGCGTTCTTTTTCGCGTTGTATTTTGTCTTTCAGGATTTCTGCCGAGAGCGGATCGAGGCCGGCCGTGGGTTCGTCGAGGATCATCACCGGCGGATTAAACAGGAAAGCCAGCGCGGCGCTCACTTTTTGCCGGGTGCCGCCCGACAGGGTGCGCATACTTTTTTGATAAATATCGGGCAGGCGGTAAGCATGTATCAATTCTTCATCCGTCGTCACCGTGTCGCCATTGCGCAGGTCGCGCATCATGTCGAATAGTTGGCCTACCTGCATGTTGTCGGGGTAGCGCCCGATCTGGGGCATGTAACCGATGTGCCGGCGGTATTGGGCGTCGATGGAGATGGGTTTTCCCGCGAAGGAAATGACGCCGCGTTCGGGCACCACCATGCCGAGTATGCTTTTGATCAGCGTCGTTTTGCCGGAGCCGTTAGGGCCTATAATGGCCACTGCCTGACCCTGCCCGAAACGGACGTCGATGTTTTTCAGTACCTCCAGTTTGCCGAAGGTTTTGTTGATCTGTTGTATATGTAACATGACAATTGCGGATTGCGGATTGCGGATTACGGATTGCGGATTACGGATTGCGGATTGCGGATTGTCTCGAGGCCTCGGGACGCATTGCGGATTATCCCTCTTGAGTGATTATTTCATACGCCGCCTACGGCGTCGTATCCCACAGTATCCGGTCTGTTTCGACGCCATAGGCGGCGTATGAAATAATCACTCAATCACTCAATGGCTATATGGTTTCATTAAGGGGGAATTATCGAGCAGTTTGTCGGGCGACAGGCTGGGAATGGCTTTTTCGGCGCGGTCGAGCAGGAGAACGGTGAAGCTGCGCCAGAACATCATGGCATAAGGCATCTGGTCGGACACCATGGCGAACAGGCTGACCGGGTGGTAAGGCACGTCTCCCTTCTGATCGCGGTCGAGGTCGTAGCCCTCGTATTTGTCCCAGAAGTTGTTGTCGAAAGTATTGAGTACCAGTTGATTGTTGGTAGACACATCGAAGGTGTTCGCAAAAAAGTTGTTGTGCCGGAACGTGTTGTTGTCACAGCTGGCCTGTACTTTGATGGCCCAGCCGTTTTGCCGGAATACGTTTCGTTCCAGGGTGCTGCGGGTGCAGCCTTCCATGAATACGGCGACGGTGTTATCGGCGAAATCGTTGTCGGCTATATGGCTGCTTTGTATGTCTTTTAATAAAATTCCGTAAGCGGCGCCACCTTTATTGGCGGTAAACTGATTGAACCGCATTGAAACGTTGCGGCTGTACATCACGGCCACGCCCGCGCCATTTCGCGTAAAGGTGTTGTGTTCGTAGGTATCGTTGTGCGAAAACATGAAGTGCAGGCCATAGCGGATATTGCTTTCACTCCAGTTTCGGGTGATCGTGGAATTGGTCACAAATTCAAAGTAGATGCCGTCGCGGTGTCCCTTTATGTTGTTGTCCGAAATAAACACGCTGTCGCATTTCCAGGCGTGGATGCCGTTGCCGGAAGTTTGTTCGACGGTGCCGGTGGCGCGAAGCCGGTTGCCGCTCACCCAGCAGCGTTTACTGGCGGAGAGGTAAATGCCGAAGTAGTTGTCGTCCAGTATATTGTTAAAAACATACACGTAGCGGGCGTTGTACACTTTAATGCCGGCCATGTCTTCCATCGATTTGGAACCGCAGCGCACGACGCGGAATCCGCTCACGCTCACATAATTGGAACGGATGCTGAGCGGTTGGTAGTTGTGTTCGCCGTCGAGCAGCGGCCAGCTTTCGCCCCGCAGTGTCAGCGGCTTATCGATCGTAATGCCGCCCTCCCGGTATTCGCCGGCGCGCACCAGCACGGTATCGAAAGGCCGCGCTTTTTCGACGGCTTCCTTCACGCTCGTTATTGCGCCGCCGGGGGCAACAACCCAGGTACGGGCTGTTGCCGCCCAGGCGCAGAAAACGAAACAATATAGTACGGTTAGTTTTTTCATCGTTATTGTGTCATTATCGTCATTTTGCCAGGGGTTATGCAAAAAGTCGATGCACCGGAATTAGTTGATAACTTGGCCAAATATTATTCGAT
>CALEYM010000618.1 GCA_937926185.1 uncultured Bacteroidota bacterium
ACATTACGAAGTCACCTTCATCGTAGATCCAGTGCTGTCGGGCGATGAAGTCAAATCGGCAGCAAACCACATCCAAAACGAAATGAAAGGTTTTGGCGCCACGATTGTGGCAGTGGATGAAATGGGCCTGCGCCAGCTGGCGTACCCGATCAACAAACGTTCCAGCGGCATTTACTACTGTATCGAGTTCGGCTGCGAGGCCGCCGACTGGCTGACCAAGTTTGAATTGAACATGAAACGCGACGAACGTTTACTGCGTTTCCTGACGGTCAAACTCGACAAATACGGTATCAAGTACAACGACGACAAGCGCAACGGACGCATCGGCAAGAAGAAAAAGGAAATGGTTGCTGCGCCAGTCGCTCCTGAAGTCGTTGCAGCGCCCGCGGTAATCGACCTCGACGAGGAAGCCGAATAAAACCGCTGAAACCTGTTCCACCCATTTTTTCACTGCTAATTCATCACCCACGATATGGCTGCTTCGAGAGAAGACGTAAAATTTCTCAGTAACCCGAAAATCGGTCTGAGGCGCAAAAAATACTGCCGCTTCCGCAAGTTCGGCATCAAATACATCGACTATAAGGACCCGGATTTCCTGCTCCAGTTCATCAACGAGCAAGGTAAACTCCTCCCGCGCCGCATTACGGGCAACAGCCTCAAGTACCAGCGCCGGGTGTCTACCGCTGTCAAACGCGCCCGTCACCTGGGCATGCTGCCTTTTATCAGCGACTTGCTTAAATAAGTGATGAGTTATGAGTGATAAGCGATGAGTAAAATGGCACTCATCGCTCATCACTCATCGCTCATCGCTCATCACTCATCACTCATCACTCATCACTTTTAGACAGATGAACATCATTCTGCTCGATAATATTGAAAAAGTTGGCGCCAAACACGATGTCGTCAAGGTAAAAGACGGGTATGGCCGCAACTACCTGATCCCGAAGGGTTTGGCCATTGTAGCCAACAAAGCCAACATGGCCCGGCTCGATGGCTTGAAAAAACAGGCCGCCAAAAAAGAAGCGGCCATGGTAACCACTTACCAGGAATTCGCCGCGAAACTGGCTGCAGGCACACTGAAAGTTACCGCCAAGGCCGGGGAAAGCGGACGCCTGTTCGGCTCGGTAACGGCCCAGCACCTGGCCGCCGCGATCAAAGACCAATTCGGCGTAGACGTGGACAAACGCATCGTTGAAATGCCGGAGGAGGTAAAAGAACTGGGCCAGTACGATGCCACCGTTCACTTCCACGCCGAGGTGCCTGCCAAAGTCAAATTTGAAGTAGTGGCTGAAGGCGGCGCCAAAGAAGCGGAAGAAGAAGGCGAATAAACCATTTCACGGATCAGGCGGTTGATCAATCCGCTTACATACAAGTGAGTCATCCCCAAAACCGGGGTGACTCACTTTTTTTCTAACCGCGCCTTTACATTGAAAACCACCGTTCATTTTGCCCGCCGCTCCCTGACAAAAGTATTTACCAATTTACATCAGTTTCTCACCCACAAAACCGCTCTTGCCATTGGTCTCACGTTTGCCGCCGACAGCCTGATGTTTGGCAGTTGGGTGACGCATATACCCTACGTCAAAACGACACTGGCCATGAACGATGCCCAACTGGGCCTGGCCCTGTTTGGCATGCCGCTCGGCCTGCTGGTCATGAATCCGGTGTCGCCGGTGTTACTGCACCGGCTGGGACTGGTGCGCACCACGGTGTTCAGTACGCTGACAATGGCCCTGTCGTTTGCCCTGCCGGTGTGGATGCCGGATCGCTGGGCTTTGATGGCCGCGCTTTTTTTGGTGGGCGTCAGCATTGCCGTACTGAATGTGGCCATGAATACCTGCGCCACACACGTGGAAAAGGCGGAAAGGATTTATATCATGTCGTCGTGCCACGGGATGTGGAGCCTGGGCGGCATGGTCGGGTCTGGTTCCTCGGCAATGTTAATCGCTTTAGGGGTCGATCCCCGCATACACCTGAGTTTGCTGGCAATACTGTTAATTGCGCTGACCTGGTACTGGTTGCGACCGGCCCTGGCTGCTGTGCCGGAAGGCAGGGATGACGACAATGGTGGGTCGAAATTTGTGTGGCCCACGCGCGACCTGTTGCTGATGATCGGGATAGGCCTCACCGTAAGCCTGGGCGAAGGCGTAGCTTTCGACTGGAGCGCGGTGTACCTGCGGGATACGCTCGGCGCCCCGGCCCAGATTGCCGCACTCGGCTTTACCTGTTTCTCGCTGACCATGATGGCCATGCGTTTTACGGGCGACGTGCTCATACCGCGTTTCGGAGAGCGCAATTTGCTGTTGTTCAGCGCCGGGCTGACGGTGTTGGCTCTGCTGGTTATTATTTTTTCCTTTACGCCAACGATAGGTATCCTCGGATTTCTGCTGCTTGGCGCCGGCGTGGCGCTCGGCGCGCCGATCTTATTTAACGCGGCAGCGCGGGTGCCTGGACTGGCGCCGGGCGCCGGATTGGCTACCTATGCTACCTTTAGTTTCGTGGGTTTTTTGGCCGGGCCGCCGGTGATCGGTTTCGTGGGCGAGCATTATGGGTTTCCGGTAGCCTTCGGAGCAGTGGCATTGCTGGCCGTTTTGTCGGTTTGGGCAATTCTTAAGGTGCGTCTTTAGACTGTGAATTCAAATCATCGCATACTGTGAGGTTGCCAACGGATAATTATCCATTCCCAACACTTACAAATTGCCAGCCGCAACCACCCGATCGAAAATTATCTTTGCGGTTAAACTGACCTTTCGACATGAAAAACATCGCTATTCTCACCGGCGGCGATTCCGCCGAACGCGTCATTTCCCTTAAAAGCGGCCAAGTGGTGTACGAGCACCTGCCCAAAGACCGCTATCGTTCCTTTTTGATCGACATTCAGGGCGCGGACTGGAAAGAGGTAAGCACCGGCGTCCAGGTGGATAAAAACGATTTCAGCCTTACCTTGAACGGCGAGAAAATACGCTTCGATTGCGCGTTTGCCGCTCTGCACGGCAGCCCCCTTGAAGACGGTAAAATGCAGGGCTATTTAGACCTGATCGGACTGCCTTATACCTGTTGCGACGGTTTCGTGAGCGGGTTGACGATGAATAAGTACCTCACCAAAGTACAGCTAGCGCCGCTGGGCGTACCCATGGCAAAATCTGTGCTGCTGCAAAGGGGTGAGCCCATAAATGCAACCCAACTCTTGACAATGGGCCTGCCCTTGTTTGTAAAACCCAATACGCATGGCTCCAGCTTCGGGGTCACCAAAGTGAAAACTGTCGAACAATTGATGCCGGCCATCGAAGCGGTTTGGCCTTATGACCGGGAGGCCGTGGTAGAGACCTTTATGCCGGGACGCGAATTTTCCAATGGCGCCTTGCGCGTAAACGGAGAAGTAGTCGTCCTCCCTGTAACAGAGATCATCCCCGAAACGGAATTTTTTGATTTTGCCGCGAAATACGAAGGCAAATCGCAGGAAGTCACCCCGGCCGATCTGCCGCCTGAACTGGAACGCCAGTGCCGCGATCGCTCCCGTTTCCTTTACGAAGCGTTGCGCTGCAAGGGCGTGGTGCGCTTCGATTATATTCTGGTGGGAAATACCTTCCACTTTCTGGAAGCCAATACGATTCCGGGCATCTCCCCTGCCAGCATCGTCCCGCAACAAGCCCGGGCACATGGGTGGGAACTGGGAGCATTTTTCGGGCTGCTCATCGAGGAATCTATCCGAAATAAATAACAATCCTTATACGAGCTTTGTAACCGGCGCCTGCTTTAAATTGAATTTGTTTTCAACACTGCAAATCCGGAATGGAATATTTGTTAAAAAAAATTTTTGCATGTTAAATTGTAGTTTACCTTTGTTCCACCATTTGAAAGGGATCTTGCCACTGTTTTAGTCCCCACCCGTTTCCGGTTTTTTTCCTCGCCGTCGTTTTCCTATCTTCCACTCTTGCCGGAAGGCTACTCTTATTTTGTCCTCTTACCCCTCGTAATCTCTTTCGCTATTTTTTTCCTGCATTGTTGCCTTTGGGCCTTTTCTGAGCTGACTTGGAAAGGGGGTAAATTCTTTTCTTTTAACACAAATCTTTCGCTGTATGAAGCATGGTTTTTACATTCTCGCTCTATTGACGATCCCGGGATTTTTTAATCAACAAACCTTTGCGCAAACCGGCTCCCCTTGTAATGCCACCCGTTGGACGGACGGCGCGCGCTGGGTTGGTACCAATTGCACTATATCCGAAAGCGGAGGCTCTCCAAGGGGAATTGTCAGCTGCGGTAATTCTGCGGCCACGCAATCGAATATTGATCCCAATACAACATACAACCCGGCCAATTTCACCATATCGGGTCTAACCGGTTGTAAAGATCCGGATGACCAGTTGCCGGTTACTTTGACCGTTCCTTTTACAGGCCAGAAGATTACCTGGTTCAACTTCGACATACGGGCCAATGCCGGCTCGTATGAATTTCAAACGATTGCCACGGGTAATTTCCAACTCAACTGGGCATTGTACTACTCTACTGCGCCAACCTGTTTCACCAGCGGACCCAATAATTTATCGGGTAATTGCAACCTGCTGGCAGGCCCCATCGCCTGCGGCGTGGATTTTAACGGCTGGTCTTCACAGCCCTTCCTGGCGCCCGATTTTAACCTGCCTACTAATTTATATCTTGTCGTTTGGAAAAGAGGCGCAACCAACTCTGATAATGACGATTATAAATTTACTTTTAAAGCGCGTTATGGATGTGGCGACAGCCCGGGCTTTTGCACTATCGAAGAAGACGGCGTTACCACAGATTGTAATCCTAACGGCACCTATACGGTTACAGTAAACGTAAACGGTCTGAACGGCACTTATACCGTCGCCGATCCGAATGCTAACAGCATCACAACCAATCCCAGCCCGCTCACTTTTACCAATATTGCCGCAAACCCTGCCGTTACCAGCGGTACGGTAACAGCGGTGTATAACCAGGGTACGAATTATAACCTTCAGTTTACCGGTACCACCGGCTGTCCGCCGCTGACGGTTGCCGGCACGGCGCCCGTTTGTTGTACGCCTTCCGTCACTTGTCCCAATCTTTCTCCGGCGCCCTTGGACTGTTTGAATCCTGCGCCACCGCCCGGGGCGACAACCAAAGAAGAATTCATTGCTTTGGGCAGCGGTGCTGCCATCACCGATTGCGGCCAACCGGTCACGGTCGCCTACGTTGATGTACCCCCTACAGCCAATGTCTGTTCTACGACTTCCATAACCCGCACTTACACGGTCACTATCGGCGCTAATTATAGCCAAACTTGTGTAATTGTATATCCATTCAATCCCGACAACACCGCGCCCCTCATCACTTGTCCGGCTGACAAACAACTGGCCTGCGGCGAATCCACCGCCCCGGCCAACACGGGTTCGGCCACGGCCACCGACAA
>CALEYM010000619.1 GCA_937926185.1 uncultured Bacteroidota bacterium
GGTTACCTGGAAATTGGAAATTCCTTGTTGGATATTGGATATTCCGCTACGATGAGAGAGTGTAGCAGAATCTCAAATATCCAACAAGGAATTTCCAATGTCCAAATAAGAAAATAAGATAGGAAAAATAAAGCGTACTCAATACTTCACCACCACCTCCTGGTACAACTCATTCTTCACCCCCCGTATTTGCATGGTCACGACAGGCCGGTTGTTTTCCCAGTAGATTTTTAACAGACCGAAGTTCCGTTTTACGATCATTTCGCCCACCCGCATTTTGTTAGGCTCGCTGGTGCCGCTGCGGATATGGGTCAGGCCGCTGGAGGTGAAATCGTACAAAGGGTAGGGCAGGCCCTGAATATCCATTTTGGTGATTTCGGCCATGTGGCGGTCGCCGGAGAGGATCATCAGGTTTTTGGGTTTGGTTTTGACGATCAGTTGCAACAGGCGTTTGCGGCAGTTGGGAAAGTTCCCCCATTTTTCGTGCCCGTGTTCGTCGGCTAAAACCTGGATGCTGGTGCACAGGATATTGAAGTTGGCCGGACTGGTACTCAATTCATTTTCCAGCCATGCCCATTGCTCTGCACCCAGCATATCGCCTTCGTTATTCGGGAAATATCGACGTTGTTTGCTGGGATCGGGCTCCAGCCGGTCGCGGAAATAACGCGTATCCAGCACGATCACCTTGATGCGCTGTTCTCCCTTGCCGAACAGGTAAGAATTGTAGGCGCCTTCGCGTTTGCGCACCGGCGCGCTCATCGGCACATCGAGAAAATCCATCAGGCATTTTTTACTGCCTTTTTTGACGGGCAGTTCTTTTCCGGCATCGTTGGCGCCGTAATCGTGATCGTCATACACGCCGATGATCTGGGCTTTGGCGCGCAGTTTTTTGTATTCCGGGTTGGTTTTCAGGCGTTTGTAATGTGCGGCGAGCGCGCGCAGGTTGGTCGTGTCGGCATATATGATATCGCCCAGCCAGATCCACAGATTGGGATTGTTGGCTGCTACGTCGGCCCAGATGTTTTGGGGCATGGTCAGTTTGTTGCAGGAACCAAACGCGATCACAGCGAGTCCCTGCTCGGTATCGATCGGTTTCGGTTTGTACGCTTCCAGGTCGGGCGCCTCCATCTCAAAGTCGGCTACCTCGGGCGATTTGGCCTGCAAATCGGGTTGCTGGGCAGAAAGGATGCTGGAAGATACGGGCCAACAGCAAAGCGCAACTGCAAAAAGTTGCCGGATGACACTTAGTTTTTTCATGAAAAAGCAGATTCCGGTAGAAGTCAGGTTAAAATGGTTTCGGGTTGCGGGTTTACGGGTTGCGGGTTTGCGCTCCCGGCGGTTTCAAGACTGGAGAATAAACGCGCTATTTGCAAAAATCGTACTAAACAAAATCTTAAGGCATCTTCCGGCAAATAAATTGCATCTTTGGGTAGCCGGACATGGATTGTTTATTGTGCTATTTTTTGCCGATAAGGCGTATTTTAACCAAAACACAAGGCATTTTATTTTCGTTGTTGCCTGAAATAGGAAATCGTTATGACCAGTCAAAAACACATTGCCCCCCTTCTTCTGTTTACTTTCCTGACGCTGGGCGCCTGTAATTATACCATTAAAATCAAAGACGGACGCACGGCATTCGACCGCAAGCAGTACGCGACAGCCATTCCCATGCTGCAAAAAGAATTTGGTCGCGCCAAAACCCGTACTGAAAAAGGCCAGCTGGCCTACCGCATCGCCGAGGCCTACCGTCAAAACGGCCAGGATGCCACAGCGTTGAACTGGTATTCACAGGCCTACGACAACAACTATGGCGCCGACGCGCTCAAAGGATACGCCTATACCCTGAAAAAACTGGAACGTTACCCCGAAGCCCGGGAAGCATTTAAAAACCTCGGTATCGAAATCGGCAGCCCTTATGAATACCGGAAAGAGATAACGGCCTGCGATGTGGCGACCGGCTGGCTGAAGATCGCCCCGCAAAGCGGCTACAAGGTCGAAGCGGCCCCTTTCAACAGTGCACAGAACGATTTCGCACCCGTATACTACGCCGACGGCCGGCTGGTGTTCAGCAGCGACCGCGCGCTCGGCAAAGGCGACGACACCTACAAATGGACCAATAACAAATTCATGGATCTGTTTATCGTCGATCCCGATGCAGCCAGCGCACAGGTGTTCGACGGCGGCCTGAACAGCGAGGGCAACGAGGGTACCATGTGTTTCAACAAAAGTTACAATGAAATTTTCTTCGTGCGCGCCGTGGGCGCCTACAAGGGCGACGACCAGTACTGCAAAATTTACACCGCCCAGCGTGCCGGCGACGGCTGGGGTGAACCCAAACCCCTGCCATTCCAACGGGAAAAGATCAATTACCTGCATCCGGCCCTCTCGCCCGACGGCAACACGCTCTACTTCTCCTGCAACGATCCCGAGGGCTGGGGCGGCTACGATCTGTGGTCGGTGCAACGCAGCGCCAAAAGCGAAAGCGGCTGGGACGAACCCAAACTCCTGAGCCGCAACCTGAACACACCCGGCAACGAAGTGTTCCCCTTTTTCAGCGCCGACACCCTGTATTTTGCTTCCGACGGCCTGCCGGGGATGGGCGGACTGGATATTTTCCGCACCTACCGGGCCGACCGAAATGCCTGGGCGCCGCCCGTCAACCTGAAAGCCCCCGTGAACAGCGGCGCCGACGACTTCGGCTTTATCGCTGCCGACGCGCCCGCCCGCCCCGGCGCCCCACAACCCGGCGACCCGCTCCGCACCGGCTTTTTTACCTCCAACCGCCCCGCAGGCGACAGCCGCGGCGGCGACGACATCTACCGTTTCGAACAACGCGTGCCGCCGCCCCAACCGCCCAAAGTGGATACCACACCTGCCCAACCGCTCGTATACAAAATGATCCTCGACGGCTATGTGCTGGAAAAAATCCTGTCGAACCCCGCCGACCCCAACAGCAAGGTGCTGGGCCGCAAACCCCTGCCCGGCTCGACGGTGCAGATCGACCTTAATGCCAAAAAGACCAACGTCACCGTGGGCGAAGACGGCCACTTCAGCCTGGAATTGGCCGAGAACTCCGACTATTTCTTTCAGGCTTCCCGCGAGGGCTACCTTGCCAACAGCGCCCGCTTCAGCACCCGGGGCATCGCTAAAGACCCCGCCAATCCTGTGCAACAGTACGAGGTGGAGATCGTGCTCGACAAGATCTTCCGCAACCAGGAAATCGTGCTGGAAAACATCTACTACGACTACGACAAGTGGGACATCCGCCCCGACGCCGAACCCACCCTCAACCGCTTAGCCGACGTGCTGCGCCAAAACCCCGGCATCCGTATACAACTGGGCAGCCATACCGACTGCCGCGGCAATAACAACTACAATGAAGACCTTTCCCAAAAACGTGCCCAAAGCGCCGTGAACTACCTCATCGGCAAAGGCATCGACGCCGGCCGGCTGTCGGCCCTGGGCTACGGGGAGACGCAGCCGGCGGTGGACTGCGCCTGCTCCAGCTGCACCGAGTCGGAGCACCAGGCGAACCGGCGGACGACGTTTAAGATCGTGGAGTGAGGGGGCATGGGTCAGTTACTGATTCCGGCCAGTTTGTGAAAGCGGTGAAAATGACTTGTGTTTTCATTGTTGATAGTTGTACATTTTATCCACGAGATTCGAGTATAAATTT
>CALEYM010000620.1 GCA_937926185.1 uncultured Bacteroidota bacterium
GTGCATCGTCGAAAGGGCAACAACCGCGTGCAACGCGGCGGCAGCTGGATCAACAACGCTCAGAACTGCCGCTCCACGAACCGCAACAACAACACGCCTGCGAACCGCAACAACAATATCGGCTTCCGCCTCGTGTTGGCTTCCCTTCCAGCTCACAGGAGGTCCGGAGGACAACCACTGAACAGATGATGCTCCCGATTTCCCGGGGTTTTCCCCGGGCGACAAAAATGCGGCCATACGCCGCCCGGACGGCAGTATTGGTAGCCGCGTAGTGCGAAGGTTCTGCCGTCCTTTTTCAGGTTGAACACATTAATTCATCGTTTATCCACAGCAATAAATGCCCGAAACGATTCAAAACCTGGTGAAAAACCTCCCCCAGCTGCCGGACGCGGACGCCGTACGCCGCCAGGGTAACAGTTATGCGCTGAATAAGGATAGGAAAATTTGCGCCCTGAGCCTGTCGGACAGCGCGGTGGAAGCCATCGTGTTCGATGAATCGGCCCTGGCTCTGGAACACCTCTATCTAAACGATAACAAGGCGCTGCATGAAGCGCGCTTCAACGTGCCCCTGCCCCTGCTCCGGCGCCTGTATCTGAGCCGTTGCACACTCTTCAACCTCGAATTACCCAAAGGGTTCGCCGCGCTGGAGCAGCTGTACGTATCGGGGAACAAACTGAGCAGCCTGAGACTTCGGGCCGACTGCCCTAACCTGAAATTGCTCGATGCCGCCAACAACCAACTGACGGAATTTGCCTTGCCGGCAGGGTTTGAAGCGCTGTCATACGTTTATTTGAACGATAACCCCCTGGAATCGATGGCGTTTTCGGCGGCGCTTCCGGCCTTGAATACCATCCATTTGGATAATTGCCGGATTCGTTATTTACCAAAAGCGTTAAAAGAGTTGATTATCGCCCCCGCTTCACCCCTGGAGGCTTTATATCTCGGCGGCAATGCCCCGAAGGACATCCCGAAAGTGTTTTTAGGCAGTGGCGGTATATATTCGAGGCAAAACTGCCTCGAAGAAGCCCGTATCTGGTTCCGGGAATTAAAAGATTTTGACGCGGAGCAAAACAAAGTAGTAAAACTCATGCTGACCGGCAACGGCAATGCCGGTAAAAGCACGCTCCTGTGCGCCTTGCAGCACGGCGCTTGTGCGCACGACCACCGTACGACGCACGGCATCCAGATTGAAACGGTGGATAAACCGGGTATTGTTTACAACGTGTGGGACTTCGGCGGGCAGGAGGTGTACCACGGAACGCACCGGCTTTTCCTGGCGTCGGAGGCGCTGCAAGCGATTTTGTTTTATCCCGAAACCGAAACATTTGCCCGTGCCGGCAAACGGGATAAGGACAGGGCTAACAGCGAACAGGTACGCCACCACCCCATAGAATATTGGCTCGGAACTACCCGGGCCTTAAGCCCCGGAAGCCGGTTCCTTATCGTACAGAACAAAAAAGATGATTTCCCCGATGAAGACCGCCGGATACGGCATTTCGCGGAAGAAGAAGGCGCCAAATTTCTTCACCTCTGTGCAAAAAACGGTGAGAACGTGGACGACCTGGAGTTTTATCTCAAAAAGGCTGCCCCTGCTCTGCCGGACTTTGATATGTGGATGCCCCGCTCCTGGCTAAAGGTGCGGCAATTTTTTATCGACAATGCCGCCAATGAGAAAACCAGTGTCAAACTGATCGCAGAAGACGCGTTTTATGAACGGTGCCGGGAAAGCGGCGTTTCGGAACAATCGGCGCCGTTGCTGCTCCAATACCTGCACCACAACGGTTTCCTGTACCGGCATCCTAACCTGAAGGACCAGATCATCGCCGACCAGCGCTGGGCCCTGTGCGCTATATACAAACCGCTGGAACGCGACACAGAGCATTACCGGGAGTTCCGGTACTACCAGGGGAAAATTCGCGCGGACCGCTTGTTTCAGGTATTTGGAGACGCATACACGACGGAGCAGAAATGGCTCTTTCTCCAGTTCATGGAGAGCTGCGGCCTCTGTTTCCGGATGAACAACAAGCCCTGGCAGGAACAGCCCGACGCGAGCGACGTGTACGTATTCCCCGAATTTATGGCGCCCGAACAACCGCGTGCCGTTGTTGATTTGTGGAAAAGAGCCGCCGAAGTACAGGTATTGCGTTACCGCCTGCCCTGGATCAATTATTTCGTAATCCAGGCCTTCATAGCGGCCCTCGGCCGGAAAACCGATATGGAACATATTTGGCGCTACGGTATCCACATCCAGACCGGAGACGGTTGGTTTAAAGTAGAACTGGAAGAGGAACAAAATGCGCTGGTGCTTTCCATCGAAAAAAGCGCCATGCACGCCTGGCTCAAGCCCATATTCGAAGCCCTGCCCCTCAACAGAGATGCCGGCAAATGGGAAATTGCAGGACCTGACGGCGCCTTCGCGACATTCGATGTCGCGGCCTGGGAACGGCAAAGCAAAGAGGCTCCGGCCGGAGAACTGCTCAAACGGGACCCTGGCGGAGAAGACAAACCCATCGATCAGCGCCTGGAAAACCGCTTCCAACAGCTGGACCGCCAGGTTATATTATTTTTGTCGGCAAGCCCGGCGGCAAGAAAAATCAGCTGCGGCGAAGAACATACGCATATTGTAGAACAAATATGCTATCAGGAAGGGCTGAAGGAAAAAGTGGAGATTATCCCCATGCTGAATATCACTTCCGACGAAATGAGCGATGTCATTCGCAAATGGGCGCCGAACATCGTCCATTTCTGCGGACACGGGGAAGAGTCAGACCCGGACAACCCGCGAGCGGGTGGGTTGCTGTTTATCAGCGACGACCATACCGGTACCAAAGTGATGGATGCTCTTATGCTGGAAAAAATATTCGCCTCCATTAAGGAACGGAACCCAGGCCTGGAGGTAGTTGTGCTTAATGCCTGTTACTCGGAGCCGCAAGCTACCGCCGTTAGTAAAAGCGGTATTTACGCCATCGGCACCAGCGAAAAAATCGGTTCGCCGGCGGCGCGGAAATTTGCCGTCGGTTTTTACCGCGAATATTTCCGGGAAAAAAATATAGCGGCCGGCATCCGGTACGGGCGGGAAAAAGGCACTACCGAAAACATCGACATCGACCAACTGGTACACCTGTACCACCGGGGAATAAAAATTAATATCTGATATGATCAACAAAGCAACCGTTCTGCGCGCCTTTATCGCCGAAAAACTGGCGGAGCAAGGGCTTGAAGCCGACGATAATACGTTGAATGCCCTTGCGGAAATAGTCACGCTTGAAGAGGGCCAGTCTTTGGAATCGGAAGAGGTGCGCTCTATTTACCTGTCCGAGGCCACCGATGGCAAACCCTCGGCAAAATCCATCAAGTTGTACAACCTCATGCGCATATCCTACCACGATTTAATCGGATTCCTGTTGAAAGAGTCGGCTATTCTGTTTACAGAGGACGACCGCCTCAAAGCCGTTTTTTCGGTTTTTAACCTGCTGCACGAGTTTTATCCCAAACTCACATACACCTTCAACGAGCAGGACGCCGGCATTCTTCTGGCGCTTTATGAGTCGGGGAAAAAGGAGTTTCCTGCCGCGGAAATACCCGGTTTGTACCGTCAGCGGTATCGCAAAACCCTCCCGGAAACACAACTCAAACGTTCTCTCGACGCCTTTGTCTCGCTGAAGGTGCTGCGTTACCTGGGCGAGGGAAAATACGCTGTGCGGGAAAAAATGGTTTACGAACGCCATTAAACTACTTTCCGCCTTTATGCTCGATACCTCCGTATACCCTCCGCGCCAGCGCCTCCCCAACGGATTCCAATTCGACATGGTTCCCGTCGGGCCCGGCACATTCCGTATGGGCAGCGAAGACGAAGACGCATATAAAGATGAATCACCTGTTCACCCGGTTATTATCGGCTACTCGTTCTACATCGGCTGCCATCCCGTCACCCAGGAACTTTGGCAGGCCGTGATGGCAGGCGAAAATCCCGCGAATTTCAAAGGCAGGCGCCGGCCGGTCGAGCAGGTGAGTTGGTACGATGCGGCCGTTTTTTGCAACGCCCTCAACGAGCAATGCGGCTACGCCCCCCCCTATTTTGCCGACCCGGTTTGTAAGCAGCCCTACGGCCAAACCCCCTCCGGGTACGCGCTGCCAAATGAAGGGCCTGTTTACCGTGACCCGGCCGCCTCCGGCTACCGGCTGCCTTCCGAGGCGGAATGGGAATACGCCGCCCGAGGCGGCCCTGCTGGCGGTTCGACCCGATACGCAGGCGGCGACGTGCCCGACGAAGTGGGCTGGTACTTTGAAAACAGTCACGGCGAAACCAAACCCGTCGGCCTCAAACTCCCCAACCTACTGGGGCTGTACGACATGAGCGGCAACGTGTGGGAATGGTGCGAGGACCAATGGCACGATACTTATAATGGGGCGCCGGATGACGGCTCGGCTTGGGTGGAACCTGGCAAACAGGGCTACAACCGCGTGCAACGCGGCGGCTGCTGGATCAACAACGCTCAGTTCTGCCGCTCCTCGTTCCGCTACTACTTCACGCCTGCGGACCGCCTCACCTATATCGGCTTCCGCCTCGTGTTGGCTTCCCTTCCAGTTTAGGGGGCTTGTTCTGCCGGGCCTCCTGTGAGCGGGGAAAGGTAGCGACCCGGCGAGGCGAGCGAGGGACGAGCGACGCCCGCAAGGGGAGTGGCGAATGTTCCGGTGCGCTGCACCTTCACCGCGGTTTCGGTATCTGTCCCTACAAATATTACGCGGCGCTGCCGCTTTACTTTGCCTTGGGTGTGTGTCAAAAAGATATGTTAAAATTTTCCCGCCGTAGATTATTCTAATTCACCACGGAGGCACGGAGTTTTATTCTCCGTGGTGAAAAATTTGTCGCGGCTTTCTGGCAAAAGACTTTTGACACAACCCCAGCAAGGGTCTAACCAGAAACCTTCTAACCAGTAACCTTTTGACTGCGGAAATATTCCCGGAACGAGATCATCCGCTGCTGCTCTTCGTCCCAGAGCTTGTTGAACACGCATTTCAGGCTTTGCCAGAAGGTGATCTTGTTGGCTACCTGTTCGAACACCGGGTTTTCGTTGTGGCAGCGTGCCAGTTCGTAGTTGGGCACCAGCGGGTTGAGGTGGTGGATATGGTGGTAGCCGATGTTGCCCGTGAGCCAGTGCATCCATTTGGGCAGTTTGTAGTAGGTGCTGCCCTGTATGGCGGCGCGGATGTATTCCCACTTGTCTTTCCAGGCTTTGTAAGTGGTTTCGTGCTGGTGTTGCACATAGAAAAACCATACCGCGATGATGCCGAAGGCCACCAGGATGGGCAGGTGCACGAGCAGCAGCGCCTTGTAACCCAACAACAGCAACAGGGTGACGTACACGCCCACTAGCAGCAGATTGTGGCGGATCAGTGCGCGGCGCGCCTGTTCCCAGCCCTTCATTTTGATACTGGGTATGCGGTTGTGTACCAGAATGTACCAGATGGGTCCGATCACAAACAGCACCGGGGCGCTGCGGAAGATCATGTAATGCAGTTTTTTCCAAAAACCGAGTTGTTTAAACTCGTTGACCGTCAGCAGGTTGATGTCGCCGATGTCGCGGTGTTCCCACAGAATGCCGTTGTGGCCGTGGTGGAAATTGTGGCTTTTGGCCCAGTACTTATAGGGCATAAAACTGACCAGACTGCAAACCAATCCGATCGCGTCGTTGGCTTTGCGGCTTGCTGTAAATGATTGGTGACCGCAATCGTGCTGAATAATAAAAATCCGGACTAAAAAAAAGGCATTCACCGCGGCCAGGGCAAAGGTCAGGCCAAGGGAAATATCTTTCAAAAAGTACATGGCGACCCATATACCGATAAAAGGCAGGAAGGAGTTCAGGATCTGGATGGTTGCTTTGCGCGGGTTGGGAAGTTGGTAGGCTTTGACGATGTCAGGGAGTTGCTGCAGTACTGCAGGAGGGAGCGTCAATGGTTGCATGTAATGATAAATAATTGAAAATCAAAAAAATAGCCCCGTCATGGTGTGGCGGGACTGTCCGGAATGGACGGGCAAAAGTCGGAATTTTAGCCGAACATGCACATATTGTGCAGGTTAATTTTCCGGCAAGCGCAGGACAATTTAAAATGATTCCGCTTGAGTAGTATTGTAAAACAGTTTT
>CALEYM010000621.1 GCA_937926185.1 uncultured Bacteroidota bacterium
TCAATATCCCCAGCGCGTATTACCCTAACCGATATGGCAGAAAAAAACCTTTCATTTCACAAACCGCCCCGCATACACCCGCCCGCCCGAAACCGCCCGCAGCGCATACAACCCTGCGGGCCAGTCGGCAACATCAATCGATTGGTTGCCGGAAACCGCCTGCCGGTACAGCAGCCTGCCCTGAAGGTCGAAGAGGCTGATGTCCCATTTTTCGAGGCCGTCGATTTGAATTTGCAGGAAATCGGTAGCGGGGTTGGGGGAGATTTGAAGTGGCGGCCCGGTGGGGCCCGTCTCGCCTGTCGGAACGAGGCAGGCCATTTTTACTTCAGGGATATTGTTGCAACCGGGAGCGTTGTTGGAAATGGTAGCGGGGCCGCCGTTTTGCAAGTATGCGCAGATGGGCGGCGTATGGCAGATATACAGATTGGCATTGTTCAGGATATCAATATCTGCAATAGTGGTAAAATCAAGGCTGTCCAGGTCTTTTAAACGCTCCAGTTGTGGGTTGCCGGCAATGTTCAGCTTGCCTTTTACATTTTGATTGCGTCCAATTCTAAGGCGCTCCAGCCCTGCGAAGCTGCTCAGGGATGCATTCCCTTTTACTTCGAATATTCCCATGACCCGGTCAAGGCTTTTCAGGGCGTTAAAACTGGTCAGGGCCGCATTATTTGCTACAAAAAAGCCACGGCAATCATTTTGTAAACAAAATCCGCCGATAAAATCAAGTTGCTCCAGTCCGTCGAAACCGGTTAACGAAGCATTGTTTTCTAGCCTGAATGATTGTCTGATGGTATCGAGCTGACCGAAGCCGCTGAGATCGGTTAAAACGCCGTTGCCTTTAAGTGTAAAGGAGTAATTGATAACCCGAAGGCTGTCGAACCCTGTCAGGGATGTCAGGGCGCCATTGTTCGAGATGGTCAGGTTGCCAACCTGAGTCAGGTTGTCCAGGCCGCTAATTGAAGTTAAGGCCGTATTATTATAAATGTCAAGGGCATAACCGACCGAAGTAAGGCTGTCCAATCCGCCGATCGCAGTCAGTGAAGCGTTGTTTGATATATTCAGTGTAGATTCAACGGAAGACAGGTTGCTTAATTCATCTACGGATGTCAGGGCGCTGTTATCGGAAATCCTGATCCTCGAAATGGATGTAAGCCTGTTCAGGCCTTTTAAGGTACTTAGAGTGGGATTATTGATGATATATGAACCTTGGCTGCCCGCCTGCCACCCGCATTCGCCGCCGATAAAAACGAGTTTCTCCAGGCCGGTCATGCTTGTCAGCGCCGGGTTGTTTTCAATTTTAAAACAACCTGCGATGGAAACAAGATTATTCAGTCCGGTCATCGATGTCAGGGCATTATTACCGTTAATAATCAAACCACCTCCATTATAGCCAAAATCACCACCGTTGACATAACATCCCCCAATGGCAGAAATATGGTCCAATCCAACCAGAGACTTCAAAGCGTGATTGTTTTGTATCCGGAGACACCCAACGGAATCCAGATTTTCGAGGCCCGCCAGGGAAGTTAAGGAATCGTTGTCGATAATAGCCAGCCCCCTTCCCAGGTATTTTAAGTTTTTCAGTTCGTTCAAATTAGGCAAGGCATCGTTGTCTTCTATAGTCAAGTATCCGCCGATTGAGTCAATTTGAGATAAGCCGGCAAGGTTGACGATATTCCCTGTAGATGTTTCTTCAATCGTAACACTCCACGGCATATCCGTACATCCGGGATGATTGATCGGAAAACTGTCAATCTGCCCCTGCGTGGAAAAAGTAATGTCCCCCGTCGGGCATTGCGCCGCCAGCCAATGGCAGCAGGCAAGGGAAAGCAGGAGGGAAAAGGTTGTTTTTTTCATGGCGTACCTGTTTGGTTCGAAAAATTAAAGTTGTACGCCACAAAAATGGGCCTATTCGAGGCCGTCACGCGTGCACTGACGTTGCAAAAACAAGCACGGAGGTTGCAAAAACAAAAAAAGCGCGACAAGTTTTCCTCGTCGCGCTTTGGTGCAAATTACGTATCCTCCTACTTTTCATTTGGTACACCCGTCGTCTGAACGGCGGGCGCAAGGGCTGGTAATAAGGGGTCTTTGGTTAGTGTTTCATTCGGAACGGGCGTCTTCGGTTTGGTAGTAGCGGGGCCGGTTGAACGGGGTTTCGGGCTTAGCGTTTCATTCGGTTGGTTCAGGTATTTTAACAGGGTAGTTAAAAGGGCTTTCCGCGGTGTTTCAATTGGTGTTTGTTGTTTTGATGAAACAAAGGTGCGGGCCTCGGCGCCGGCGTGCAAGCCGGTTTTTGCCAACGGCGGGATACGGTTTGTCAACGGCGGGTTTTTACGTGATTGTGTAAAAAGTCAAAAAACAGGAAAACCTGGATCAGTGTGAAAAATATTATTTTGAGTTCGTTGCGGTTTTAGACTTTCCAGGTTTTAAAAACCTGGAAAGTCTGCACGGCAGATACCGTGCGCTACGACATTTTACACAACCCCGCGGCCTGGTTTGCCAACGGCGGAAATGTTGAGCGGATACGGGGAAGGTCGTATGTTTGGGGGACTAAGAGAATATCCAATATCCAACAAGGAATATCCAATGTCCAAATCCGTAGTGTGTACAATGAAGTCTGAAGAAAAGACCGGATGCCATACGGCGGCTATCTGGGGCTACACGCACTTGGACATTGGATATTCCTTATTGGATATTGGATATTTTTTGTTGAATCGTATACGTTGTTGGGCACTCTGTCTTGCCGGGGGTGGGCTTGCACATGCGAAACAGAGCACCCTACGCCCCCCGTTTCACATCTTCGCAGCAATTCTCCTCCTGGCCTCGCCGCTTCACACCCAACCCGAAACCTACCCCTTCAACTTCGCCTACCTCAGCACCGACAACGGCCTGCCCCACAACTACTGCCATACGGCGCTGCGCGACAGCCGCGGATTTCTGTGGTTCGGTACGCAGGACGGCCTGGCGCGCTACGACGGCGTGGGATTTAAAAACTACGCCTACCGGGGCGACTCTACCGGCCTGAGCGCGCCCACGGTGCTCGACCTCGACGAAGACCGGCGCGGATTTCTGTGGATCGCTACCCTGGGCGGCGGCCTGAACCGTTTCGACCCTGTGACAGAAACCTTTACGTGGTTCCGCAACGACCCCGATGCCCGTAATTCACTGGCCGGGGACGATCTGACCAACGTGCTTATCGACGGGGAAGGTATCATCTGGGTGGGCGGCCTGAGCAGCGGCCTCAGCCGGCTCGACCCCGCTTCCGGCCATTTTACCCATTACGCGCTGGCGCAAAACCTCACCACCGCCGAAGACCGCCTGCACCGCAATTCGGTGCAGGATATCGCCGCCGACAGCGAAAACCCCTCCGTCCTGTGGCTGGCCGCTCATAACGGTATCTTTCGTTTCGACAAACGCAACGCCCAACTGCAACATTTCCCCGCCGAAACGCCCTGCCGCGACGTGCAGGCCGACACGCCTGGTACCGTGTGGGTGGCCACGGAAGGCGGCGGCATCGCCCGTTTCGATAAAAAATCCGGCCAATGGAAATATTTCCCGCCACTGCCCGCCGAATGGACCCGGCGCAACCCGGCCGCCAACCTGATCGGCGATATTTCCTGGAAGTCGGAGCGTGAATTCTGGGTAGCCTCCCTCGACCAGGGTTTCGGCATTTTCGATATCAATACCGGTAAATACACGTTTTTCAACAGCCAGGCCAAACTGCTCGCCGGCCAGAGCGGCCAGTCGGTCAACGGCCTGTACCGCGACCCGAGCGGTTTGCTCTGGGTGTTTAACCACAAAAACGGCATCAGCCTGCTCGACCCCGCCAATAATGTGCTGGATTACACGCATATACCCGGCGAGGGCTGCCAGAACCCAAAAATGAACGAACCCCTCGATTTTGCCTGGAACGCGGCGCGCCGGGAATTGTACGTCGTGTCGGAAGGTTGCCGGGGGCTGTACGTATTCGAGCCCGTTGACCGGGTGGCGCCGGTACAGTTGTCGGGACAATCGCCCTACCGGCTCAAACACGCCGTGCCGGCGCCGGACGGCGGGGTGGCGTTTTTCCGCAGCCTCCTCATCGACGCCAATGGGCATGTATGGATAGGTGCTGAACCGGGGGTACAGGGTTACAGCCTGTATCAGTATTTGCCCGAAAGCCGGCGCGTACAACCCTGGCAACCGCAAAGTGACATCCACCGGTTCCCGGTGAACGCGCTGGCGCAAAGTCCGGGGCAGGGCCTGTGGGCGGCCACTACCGGGGGCGGTTTGTTCCATATTGGAGCGGCGATTACCCAATATCTGCAAGGCGGCGAATTCGATGGCGTGCGTATGGAGGTTTCCGATGTGTTTTGCCGGCCGGCATCCGGCGTTGCCCCTTCCGGCCCGCAGGTTTGGCTGGCCACCCGCGAGGCCGGCGTTTTCCGGTTCGAAAACGGCCAGTTTGTGCGCTACGGCTATCGGCGCGGCGCCCGGCAGGGCCTGGCCGAAAACAATATTGCCGCGCTCACCGGCGACGCGCAAGGGAATATCTGGGTGGGTACGGCCAGCCAGGGCCTGCAACAAATACCGGCCAATGCCGGTTCGGACGCTGTTTTTCCGCATTTTACCGTGAAAGACGGTCTGGCGTTCAACAGTATTCACCGGCTGACCATGGCGCCCGACGGAAAGTTGTGGGTTTCCACTGAAAAAGGCGTTTCAGCCTTTGACCACGATACCAAAACGTTTAAAACCTTCGATGAAAGCGACGGCCTGGCCGATACTTACCTCCAGCATAAAGGCTTTCGTTGGTGCAGTAACGGCGAAATTTTTGTAGGTCAGACCAAAGGTTTCTATTCGCTGCGCCCCAACAGTTTTTATGAAAACAAAGAGCCGCCCGTGCTTGCCTTTACCGGGTTCCGGGTGTTTGACAAACCGTATTCCACCGGGAAAGACCTCAATTTTCTGCCCGAAGTAAAGCTGCGGCACGATCAGAATTTTTTTACCATTCAGTTTGCCGCGCTCAATTTCAGCCAGGCCGGCCGCAATCAGTACTTTTACCGGATCGAAGGCATAGATCCGCAGTGGGTAGCCAGTGGCAACCGCGCCGAAGCGACGTACACCAAGGCCCCTCCCGGCAAATATGTGTTCGAGTTATACGCGCAAAACAACAGCGGGGTAAGATCACGGGAAACACTAAAACTGTTCGTTACCGTGGAGCCGGCTTTTTATCAAACCTGGTGGTTCCGGACCTTGCTGCTGGCATTGTTCACCGGCGCCGCGGTGCTTTATTTCCGCAAGCGGCTCGAACGGATATTAAAACAGGCGGCAGCCAACAACGAACTGAACCGACTGCGGGCCGTGAAAGCCGAGCTGGAAAACAAGGCCCTGCGCGCGCAAATGAACCCGCATTTTATCTTCAACGCGCTCAACACCATCGAGGCGCTCATCATCGAAGAAAAACCCGACGCCGCCTCGGCACTGCTGCAAAAATTTTCCAAACTGGTGCGCCTGGTGCTGGAAAACTCCCGCGAACCCCGCGTTTCCCTCTCCCTCGAACTGGAAGCGCTGGAACTGTACCTGCAACTGGAGGTCATCCGTATGGACGGGCGCTTCCGGTACCAGATCGAGGTGGACCCGCAACTGGAACGGCAGCGTTGCCAGATTCCGCCCCTGATCCTGCAACCCTTCGTGGAAAATGCCATCCTGCATGGCCTGCGGCATTTGCAGGGCCGGGAAGGCTTGCTGAAAGTGCAAATCCGGCCCGAAACATCCGCCGGTGATCTGCCCCTGCTGCATTGCCGGATCGGGGATAACGGCATCGGACGGGCCAGAGCCGCCGAAATAAACGCCCGAACCCGCATCAGTGAAAAAAAACAATCCCTCGGCCTCAAACTGACCACCGAACGCATCGAATTGCTCAACATGCCGGGGCGTAAGGATTACCGTGTGGAAATTTCGGATATTACCGGCGAAAAGGAGACAGGAACCGTGGTGGATCTGTATTTGCCGATGGAGGTGGCGTGATTCGTCATTACGTCATTGGTCGTCATGGCGTCATTGGGAGTTGCCACTCATCGCTCATCACTCATCGCTCATCAATAGAAAACGCGTGAAAGCCATCTTAGTCGACGACGAAAAATCAGCGCTCACCCTGCTGCGCCACAAGCTGAAGCGCTGCGATCCGGATATGGAGATATTAGCCGAGTGCGAATCGGTGGAATCGGCCCTGGCCGCGCTGGAAAACGCACAGCCGGACGTATTGTTCCTCGACGTGGAAATGCCGGGCGCCACGGGCTTCGAATTACTGAAAAACCTGGGCGAAGACGCGCCGTTTCAGGTCATTTTTACCACGGCCCATTCGGAATACGCCATCGAGGCGCTGCGCGGCGGCGCATTCGACTATTTATTAAAACCCGTGCAGGAAGACGAACTTGCCCGCGCGCTCGAACGGCTGGGGCAGAAAATGCGCGCCAGACAGGCCGATATTGCGGCCGGCCCCCAAAGCCGCGGCATTGCCGCCCTGCTGAAATCTATTCAATCCCTGCAGGATAAAGATAAAAAATTGCCGGTACCCACGGCCGAAGGCGTGTTGTTCCTGCCCCTGGCCGACATCATCCGCGCCGAAGCGGCCGGTAGTTATTCCACGATTTACCTGACCGGCAAACAAAAACTGATGACCTCCAAAAACCTCACCGAACTGGAAGAAATGCTGGGCAGCGATGATTTTTGCAAGGTGCACAAATCCCACCTCGTCAACCTGCGCTATGTGTCCAAGTACATTCGCGGCGAAGGAGGTATTCTGGTGCTCACCGACGGCAGCGAAATAGACGTGGCGCGAAGGAAAAAGGAGGAGTTGCTGGCGAGGCTGGCGGTGCGGTAGGGATATGTTGATATGTTGATATGTTGATTTGAGGGCCCTGCTTTTGGTGGAGTGGCCAAGCGCAGGGCCCTCAAATCAACAAATCAACAAATCAACAAATCAACATATCAACATATCCCAGCCGCTGACCGGCGGAGTGCCTCCCGGATGACCCCCGTCATTGTAAAGCCAGGGTTCAGAGCCGTATTTTCGGCAGGATAAAACCTTGGTTATGTACAAGATTTTCAAAAACAGAACCGAAGCCGCCAAACGCCTTGTTGAAAAATTAAAAAAGCGGGATACGGCCAATGCAGTAGTATTGGCCGTGCCCCGGGGCGGCGTTCCGGTAGGCTATGAAATAGCCAAAGCCCTGCATCTTCCGCTCGATATTTTCCTGTCCAAAAAGATCGGTCACCCCTTCGATCCGGAATACGCCATCGGCTCGGTGACGCTGGAAGACGCCGTGCTGAACGGCCGGGCTGAAAACATCGACCTGGCCTATATCGAAGCGCAAACGGAAAAAATCCGGGAGCAACTGCGCGAACGGTATAAAAAATTCAGGGGCGACCGCCCCCCCGTTGACGTAAAGGGCAAAACGGTGATCCTGACCGACGACGGCGTGGCCACGGGCAATACCCTGTTTGCCGCTATCGAGGACCTCCGGAAAAAAGCGCCTGTCCGGATCATCGTGGCTGTACCCGTGTCGCCGCCCGAAACAGCCCAAAAACTGCGCTGCAAGGCCGACGAACTGATCTGCCTGTTCACCCCCGACGATTTTTACGGGGTAGGGCAGTACTACGAGGATTTTAGACAGATAGAAGATGCGGAAGTGCTGGCCCTGATGGAAAAAGCAGGCGATATGATTGAAGCACGCTGATAAACATTCCGGTTATGAAACACTGTTTTTATAATGCTCATGCCCACTGCTTCACCATCGACCACGTCCCGGAATATTTCATCGGAAAGTGGGTTGCCGTTTCCTGGCTGCTTTCCCGGCGCTGGTTTGTTAAAATGGTGCAGGAAGCGCCCCTGACCGGTCGTTTCGGCTTTATCGGTTCTCTGATCAAATGGTTGGTCAATCTCCTGCTCGGTTTCGACAAGCAGGATATCATCCGTTACCTCAACCTCGTGCGCTTTGGCTATGCGCCGGACCAGCGGGAGGTGATCCGCCGGCTCCGGGAGTATTACCCCAAAGCAACCGGCCTCGCGCTGCTGAGCGTCGACCTGGAATACATGGGCGCCAGCATGCCCCCCAAAAAATATGCGGAGCAACTGGCCGAGTTGGCGGGCATCAAACAGGATCCCGAATTCAGCGAAGTCATTTATCCTTTCCTATGTTGCGACCCCCGGCGCCTGCAGCCACAGACACCGCGGGAAAAAGCAGTGGAACAGGATTTCACCGGCGAACGATTCTGGTCGGTGGCACAGGACTATCTCGCAGCGGGTACTTTTCATGGGATTAAACTCTACCCCGCTGTCGGCTTTTTCCCGTTCGACAAGCGCCTGAAACCCGTCTACGACCGCGCGCTGGCCCTCGACCTGCCTATTACGGTGCACAGCGAAATCGGAACAGTCCATTTAAAATACAAACCCACAGAGGCGGAACGCTATCATCCTTTTTTAAACCAAACGCTTCCCGATCAAAAGCCGCGAATCCTGCAACAGATGTTCACTCACCCGCTCAACTGGGAATGCCTGCTTAACCGCGACCTGCTCCGACAATACTGGGGCGATGACGCCCCCGACTACAGCCGGCTCAAAGTCTGCTTCGGACACTGGGGCGGCATCGATAACTGGCATCACTTTCTCGACGACGCCTGGAGCGAAGTAGCAGTGTGTGTGAAAGACTGTCCGTGCCCCTCCCTCGAGCTGGGCAACTGGCATATCGAACCCCGGGAAGGTTATAAAAACTACAGCTGGTTTTCGATCATCTGCGACCTGATGCGGAAATATCCGAATGTTTATGCCGATATCAGCTACCTGATGAGCGATACCGCGCTGTTGCCCATGTTGAAAATGATCCTGGAGGCCGACCCGAAAATCCGGGAACGGACCTTGTTCGGTACCGATTTTTACATGGTGAGCACCGCTACTACCGAACGGGCGTTCTCCATCAACGTGCGTGCGTTTCTCGGAGCGGATATGTTCGAACAAATTGCGAAGAAAAACGTGGAAGGGTTCCTGAACCGCCGGGTGGAAAAAGCGGAAACGAGGATTTATTCGGAACGGGTGATGTAATCATATATCGCCGGTACCACTCTTCCGCCAGATCCGTCACTTCTTCCAGTTTTCCCGGATACTCAAACAGGTGGGTGGCCCCGGGGATAATCTCCAACCGTTTTTCCGCGGGTATACGCGCCAGCGCTTCCCGGTTGAGTTCCGCCACCTTGGCGTCCCGGCCGCCCACAATGAGCAGGGTGGGGGCGGTTACCGAAGCAAGGTGATCCATTGCCAGATCGGGGCGGCCGCCTCTCGATACTACTGCTTTAATGCTGCCGCTCTTTTGCCGAGAATATTTTCCAGGTCTTCCTTACCCATCGTTTCCTTGCGCAGCAACAGGTCGGCCAGTTGGTGCAGTTCGGTTTGGTGTTCGGTGAGGATGGCGGTGGATTTTTCGAAAGCTTCCCGGATCAGGTTGCGCACTTCTTCATCGATGAGTTTGGCCGTTTCTTCGCTGTATGGTTTTTGCAGCAAGGCTTCCTGGGCGCCTGTGGAATCGTAGAAACTGATATTGGGCAATTTGTCGCTCATGCCCAGTTGTCCGATCATCATGTAGGCCTGTTTGGTCGTGCGTTCCAGGTCGTCGAGCGCGCCCGACGACACCTCGCCGAAGATCAGCGCCTCGGCAGCCCGGCCCCCGAGCATGACGCAAAGGCGTTCGAAGAGTTGCGACCAGGTCAGGATATGGCGCTCTTCGGGCAGGTACCAGGCGCTGCCCAGCGATTTGCCCCGCGGGATGATGGACACTTTCACCAGCGGATCGACGTGTTCGAGCATCCAACTTACGATGGCGTGACCGGACTCGTGGTAGCTGATCACTTTTTTCTCCTGCGGCGAAATCACCCGTGTTTTTTTCTCCAGCCCGCCCACCACGCGGTCGATGGCGCTGTGAAAATCGGCCATGCCGATCTTTTCCTTTTTGCCCCGCGCGGCGATCAGGGCGGCCTCGTTGCACACGTTGGCGATGTCGGCTCCTGAAAAACCGGGCGATTGACCTGCGAGGAAGTCGATGTCGATGTCCTGGCCGAGCGTCAGGGGGCGGAGGTGAACGCCGAATATGGCTTCCCGTTCTTTTTTATTGGGCAGTTCCAGGTAGATATGCCGGTCGAACCGGCCGGGTCGCAGCAGGGCAGGGTCGAGGATATCGGCCCGGTTGGTGGCGGCCATGACGATCACGCCGGTGTTGGGCGCGAAGCCGTCCATTTCGGTCAGCAGCTGGTTCAGGGTGCTTTCCCGCTCGTCGTTGACCTGAAAGGAGGCCGCCTTGCCGCGGGCCCGGCCGATGGTGTCGATTTCGTCGATAAAAATGATACAGGGCGTTTTTTGCATGGCCTGGTCGAACAGGTCGCGCACCCGTGAGGCGCCCACACCTACGAACATCTCCACAAACTCCGAGCCCGAAAGGGAAAAGAAGGGTACGCCGGCCTCGCCGGCCACCGCTTTGGCCAGCAGGGTTTTGCCGGTGCCGGAAGGACCTATGAGCAGGATGCCCTTGGGTATTTTGGCGCCGAGCCGGGTGAAATGTTCCGGTTTTTTAAGGAACTCCACAATTTCCATGATCTCCGTTTTCGCTTCTTCGTAACCGGCTACGTCTTTGAACGTTACAGGGCTGAGATTGCCTTTGTCGAACAACACAGCCTTCGATTTGCCAAAACTGAAGATCGAACTTCCGCCGGGCCCTCCGGCTGTTCCGGCCAGCCGCCCGGCCATAAAGATCCAGAACAGGGCCAGCAGACCCAGCGGCAGCAGCCAGGCCAGGATGGTAATCCACCAGTTCTCGCTTTTGCTGTACGTGACCTCCACTTTTTCCCCGGGGGCAAAGCGCTCCTGCGCGGCGGCCAGTTGCTGGTTGAACACCTCTACCGATCCGATGCGAAAATGGTAGTGCGGCCCCGGGTTCGGCAGGCCCAGCAGCCCTTTGGCCACCTCTTTGTGCCGTGGCTTCACCAGGCTGTCGGTTTTGATATACACCCACACTTCTTCGTTATTGGCGATATCGACTTTGGCCACATCCCGCTGTTGCAGCATTTTTTCGTTGAACTCGTTCCAGGTAGTTTCCCCGGTGGTATGGCGGTTGTTCCACAAAAACAGGGCTAAAAACAAAAACAAAGCGATATAAAGCCAGCGCAGCGTTCGTTTGCCCGGTTTCAACTCATCCAATTCGTTGAGTTTTTTTTGCTTTTCCATTTTATAAGGACTGAATGCGCCACGAAAATGCCGGAAAAGGCCCGGAAAATAAATTACTGGCATCATAGGAGCGGGTGACGCGAATCATACTCCCGCAAACCGGTATTCCGGTAGCTTTATGCCGTTATCATTTAAACCTGAAGCTTTAAATTTTTTGACCATGGCACTCAATTTTAATAAATACCTGATGGACGGCGAACAATTCGTAAAGGAAGTGGCTACCGAATTGGGCACCCCCTGGGATACAGCCAAAGGCGGCAGGATATTGCGCGCCGTGCTGCATGCGTTCCGGGATCGGGTACCACCGCGGGAATCGCTCCAACTCATCGCCCAACTGCCTATGCTCATCAAGGCTATATACGTCGACGGCTGGCGCATGAAAGATGAAAGCCGGCAATTGCGGCATTTGGGCGATTTTATCGAAGCGGTACGGGAAGCCGGCGGAAAGGCCACGTTTGAAGATTTTACCACCGACTACGAGGTGCAGTACGCCATTCACGCCGTTTTTAAAGTGTTGAAAAACCATGTTACCGAAGGCGAAATGAAGGATGTGCTGGCTACCATGCCGGTTGAGTTGAGACCTTTGCTGGTTGATGCCTGAGGGGAAAAATTTTCTGTATGCGGCCCGGATACTATAGCAGGAAATTGACAAAACCGACCGGGAGATCTACCGGATGGTGTACGCGTTGTACGGAGGAGGAGGTGGCCCCGAGGCCTCGGGGGGCGAGGGGCGTTGAAAAAAGATGAAGCGCAAATCACAACGGTTGAGTTGTAAATCCTTAATTTTGTTGTAAAATCCGGGATATGTTACCACGACTGATTGAAGCGCGGGCCGTTGAGCCGTTTTTATTGTTCCTTCGTTTTGCCGACGATACTTCCGGGGAAGTAAACCTGTTGCACCTGGCGGGCAAGGGCATTTTTAAGGCTTGGGACGATTTTGAGTTTTTCAAAAAAGTCGAAATCGATCCGGAAAGCGGCACAATTTGCTGGGGGGATGACATTGACCTCGATCTGTTGGTTTTATACGCTGAACTCCGGCATCAGCCGGTAGAATCCTTTCTTCCCAAAACTTTTGCCTGACCGGTATGCCAAAAATTTCCGCTTTTTACGGCATCGTCATCTATATGTATTTCAATGATCATGCCCCGCCGCATTTCCATGCAAAATATAATCAGTTTGAAGCATTGATCGAAATATCCGGCCTTTCCATAATTGCCGGGGAACTGCCATCCCGTGCTTTGGGCATTGTGATTGAATGAGCCAGCCTGCACCGGGAAGAGTTGGCAGCCAACTGGATGCGCGCACAAAATCACGAACCGCTCTCCCAAATACTGCCTTTATAAACCTCCAGTCTCCCTCCTCACCGCCAAATACCCTTCCCTGCAGCCCACGAAGAAGCTGGAATCCTGGCCGGAGCAGACGTTTGCCGATTTTTTAAAAGAGGTAAAAAAGCAAAAGATCGCCTGGAGCCCGCGGGAGGAATCGGAGTGGCTGGAGCATTTCACGGCGGCGCGGGCTTTACGGCGGGAGACCGAAAAAACCCGCCGGGCGACGCCTGGGTTGCTGATTTGCGCATAGTCCGGCCCCGGAGAGATAAAATATTTGTAGCGAAACAGGCGCGCCGGCTTCGCATCTTTGTGTGAAATATCTGGCATAAAATGGACAAAATAAGACTCATCAAAACCTTCACCTTCGAAATGGCCCATGCCCTGGAAGGCTACGACGGCGAGTGTAAAAACCTGCACGGTCACTCCTTTCGTCTCGATGTGACCCTGCGCGGAACACCGCTGTATCAGCCCGGCCACCCTAAGGACGGCATGGTGATGGATTTTAAAGACCTGAAAAAACTGGTGCAAACCCGGGTGCTCGGTGTTTTTGACCATGCCCTGGTACTGAACGAGTCAACGCCGGCCACCGTCGTGGAGGCGCTAAAGGACAATTATGAAAAGGTGGTGCTCTTGCCTTTTCAACCCACTTCGGAAAATATGCTCCTGCTGATGGCTGATAAAATCAGGGCAGATTTGCCCGGCAATGTGGAATTGTACCGCCTGGTACTACACGAAACCGCTACCTCCTCCGCAGAATGGTGCGCAGAAGATAACCCCTAAACTCTCTAAACTCTCTAAACCCTTCTAAACCTCATAAACCTCATAAACCTCATAAACCTTCTAAACCCTCATAAACCCTCAATACCGGTACAGCGCATTCACCGGCGTGTAGGGCAGCGGCAGGGCCTCCCGGTCGGTGAGATAAACTTTCCCGCCGTTAATAAATACCTGGACGGCTGCCAGATTGGTGAGTGCGGTATCGGAAGGATTCCGTTTGTTGTCTATCCGCACCTCGCCGTCGGTTTTATCGTAAACGCCCCAGATCTCTTCGTTTTTATCCAGGAACAACGCGTCTACCCGCCCGCCAATCGCTGCGGGGATCACTTCCCGGATGTCGGTGGCGGTGCGCTCCGTATCGCGCAGCTGGCTGAGCAGTTCTGCCTGCTGACGGCGTTCTTTATCGAAATAAAAGGCCAGCATATCCCATACCTTTTTGTGCAGATCGGGCAGCGGCACGTGTTTCGGGTTTCCGGTCAGCGGTTCGGGATACAGGTAGGGGTAAGTATTGACTTCCCGGTAGATGGGCGTCAGATACTCCAGCGCGGCCACGACGAGCGGCGCATTGCTGCCGGCCAGCACGGGTGCAATCTCTTTGTCCACGGCATCGAAAAAGCTCCGGATCTCGTCTTTTTCATCGGCCTGCCATTCGCCGTGTCCGTGAAAAACGGCCTGGATATGACCGCTCATTTTCGTGGCGTGGTATCCGAGGACTTTTTGTTCGTAATCGTACCCGACCACTTCTTCCAGCCGTTGCGGCAGCGGCGGTTCGAACAGCACTTCTTCCATATTTTCCCGGCTGCCGCGGTACAGTTTTACTTCGTGGAAATTGAGTGTCAGGAGGAAGAAATCACCGGTTCCCGTAAAGAACGGCAACAGCGGTTTGAGGTAAAATTCGGTGGAAAAGAGGAAGAAAGGCTCAAACGTCAGTGGCAGGGTAAAATAGCGCAGGTAATTGTCAGCGGCAAAAACAGCCAGCCCTTTATCCTGGTGCCGCCACAGGTCGGGGTCTTCGAGCAGCCCGTGCAGGGGTTCCAGGAATTTTGCGATGGCCGGCGCCTCGTAACGCCGTTTTTCCATTTCTTCCCTGATCTGCCTGACCATATTTTTGAAAGTGATCTGGTCTTCATGGTTGAGCACTTCCTTGCCGCCGCTGTGCGTGGGCATAAAAACGGAAACGCAGGGGCCGGTTTCCAATCCTGCGAGTTCTTCGAATATTTTTTTATTGAGCGTTGTCATGGCCGATGTCTTTAAGTGATCGCTTATATACGACAAATAAACCGTCTTGTGATATTTCAGGGAATGACCTGCCAGCCCACATGAGGTGATTTGTATCATTGAAAAGGGCGTTGTTCTCCGGTGACCTTAGCATCAAATAAAAACAAATAATGAAACTACTTCCGGAACAACTTCGCAAGACGTACGATCCGCTTTCGTTGCCGGTTGCCGCCAAAACAAACGGCGACATTGCAAAGGCTATCATCGGCCAGGAACGGGCGGTAAAAGCCCTTCAATTCGGCCTGGGCAACAAAGGACAGGGATTTAACATCTATGTTTCGGGCGTACCCGGCACGGGCAAACAAACTGCCGTCAGGCATTTTCTGAAAGATATGGCGCAACAGGAGCCCTCACCCGGCGACTGGTGCTACGTGAACAACTTTACCGATCCCTACCAACCCCGCAAACTCAGCCTGCCCAAGGGTGAGGCCCGCGCTTTTCGCAACGACGTGCACCAATACGTCACCAGCGCCTGGGCGGCTTTGCTTAAAGTGTTTGAAAGCGAGGAGTACGGCAAAAAACGGGAAACGGTGATCCAGAAACTCCGCGACGAGGAAGCCGGTATTTTCGAGACATTGGGCAGAAAGGCATACCAGGGAAAATTTATTATCCAACGCACGCCACTCGAACTCATCGCCGTACCCATGGTGGACGGTCGCCCCATGACCGACAAGGAATTCCTCGCACTCACAGAAAAAGAACAGGAACGCATCCTGCAAAAACAGGACGCCATGAAAGATGACCTGCGGCAGGCCGCCCGCCAGATGAAAGCACTCGAACGGCAAACCGACCAGGCGCTTTTCGACCTGGAATATAAAGTCGCTTCCGCCACCCTCGACGACCTGCTGGAAGAAATTTCCGCCAAATACGCCGTCAACGCACCGGTAAAACAGTTCCTCGACGAACTTAAATCGGACATCGTGGAACACCTGCACGAGTTTATTCAGTTCAAACCCGAAAATAAACCCGAAGAGGCCCTGCGGGAAGTGAAAAGAGACGGCGCTATCCCGCGCCGGTACGAGGTCAACGTATTCCTGGAAAATACCAAAACAGAAGGCGCGCCTATCGTACTCGAACTAAATCCCACTTACAGTAACCTCTTTGGTAAAATTGAAAAAGAATTGGTGATGGGCAACTGGGTGACCGATTTCACCCTCATCCGCGGCGGCGCCCTGCACGCCGCCAACGGCGGCTATCTCATCGTGCCGGCCATCGAAGTGCTGCGCAACTACCTCACCTGGGACAGCCTCAAACGCGCCCTGCGAAACGGCTCGATCGTCATCGAGGAACCCTCCGAACAACTGGGCTTTCTCACTGCCAAAAGCCTGAAACCGGAACCCATCCCCCTGGATGCCCAGATCATCCTGATCGGCAGCCCGATGGTTTATTTCCTCCTGTACGAATACGACGAAGATTTCAGGGAATTGTTCAAGGTCAAGGCGGATTTCGACACCGTCATGGAGAGCACGGAATCCAATCTTGCGGACTTCTGCGCCTTTATTCAACAGGTATGCATAGCAGAAAAACTGCTGCCCCTGAACGACAGCGGCATGCGCAAACTGCTCGAATTCAGCCACCGGAAAGCGGAAGACCAGGAAAAACTGTCCATCCGTTTCGGCGAGATCATCGACCTGGTCAAGGAAGCGCACCAGTATGCCGCCCGCGACAAGGCCGCGGCGATCGGCGCCGAACATATCCGCCAGGCCAGCGCCGAACGCCTGTACCGCTCCAACCTCTGGCAGGAGAAAATCCAGGAAATGATCCGGAAGAACATGATCTTCATCGACGTGGCAGGCGCCGAAACCGGGCAGGTGAACGGCATCTCGGTCATCAGCCTGGGCGACGTTTCGTTCGGCCGGCCCAACCGCATCACTGCCAGCGTCAGCGCCGGCGGCGCGGGTATCATCGACCTGGAACGCGAGGCCAAACTCGGCGGCCCCATCCATACCAAGGGCGTGCTGATCCTGTCGGGCTACCTGGCCGAAATATTCGGCCGCGACAAAGTCATCAGCCTGTCGGCCCAACTGGTATTTGAACAGAGCTACGGAGAAATCGAAGGCGACAGCGCCTCCAGCGCCGAACTGTACGCGCTCTTATCCGGCCTTTCGGGCCTTCCGGTGCGTCAGGGCATTGCCGTCACCGGCTCGGTCAATCAGAAAGGCGAAATACAGGCCGTGGGCGGTATCAACGAAAAGATCGAAGGCTTCTTCGATGTGTGCCGGCTCACGGGCCTGAACGGCGAACAGGGCGTGCTCATCCCCTTCAGCAACCGGCAAAACCTCATGCTGAAAGAAGAAGTGCTGGAGGCCGTGCGCGCCGGCAAATTCCACATCTGGGCCGTTCAAACCATCGAAGAAGGTATTGAAATCCTCACGGGCGTAAAAGCCGGCCGGCGGCCCGAAGGCGAACGCCTGCGCTTCGAACCGGGCTCCGTGTTCGACCGGGTGAACCGGCGTTTTGTGGAGTTTGCCGAGATACTGCATGAGAGTACGGCGCCGCGGCTTGGGCGGAGAGGAAAGGGAAGGGCGAGGACATTTTAGCAAGAACGGACAAACACAAAGTCCGCTTTCGCGCCATTTTTGCTCCAAACCCGGGGTTTATGCAAATTCGTTTCTTTGCCTGTTTATTGTTGTTTTGGCATTATAATGGCGTTGGTCTGGCACAAACCGACCAGGCCTTCCCTGCTGCCACGTCCAAAGGTATTTACCGCTTCGACGACGGCAGTTACTTTGAAACGCTGACCGGGTGGGTGAAAGAAATTGTAAAAGAAGAACAGTTGATCAAAAGGCCTTGATTATGCGGTATTATCTCCTGCTTTTATCTGCCGGCCTGTTTCATTTTAACGTCAGCTCCTTTGCCCAGAACGGAACGGCAGCCCGGCATTTCGACGGCTTGTACCTCGGCGCAAACGCCGGTTCGCAAAACCTCTTCGGCGGCTCGTTCGTAGACGGCACGGATGTGCTGGCCCAGGAGTCCCGTTTTGTGGCGGAGGTGTTTACAGGCTTCCGCAAGCAGTTCCTGAAAGGCAGGCTGCTCGCCGGGTTGGAAGTCCAGATCGGCTTTACCGACGGCGATCTTATGCACTACGATCCGGATAAATCCCTGAAAATCAACTACCGGAACAGTTTTCAAAGCGGTTATGGATTGACGTTGGGCGTCGTTTTACTGAAAGACAAAAACCTGTTGGCATATATCTACGCTTTCGAGACAGAACGGAAATTCGACGTAACGATCCGGGAGGGAGCCGCCACGTACAAGCAAAAAGACGAACAGGGAATGCTCAAATACGGCCTGGGACTGGAGGCAAGGGTTTGGCGGGGTCTACATGCACGGGCCACGCTCGGCAGGCTGCGGGCCGATTTCGGCGATTTGAAAACCAACATTAATGTGGAGGACAAATGGGACGTGACATTGGGCGTGGTTTGCCAGTTTAAAATAAACATAAAAAAATGACAAGACTGCTTTGCACCCTGCTGCTGCTCTTCGTCACCGGAAACCTGCTCCGCGCACAAACCATACTCGTCAGCAGCCGCAACAGCAACTCCGTCAAGCAATATGACTTCGATGGCCATTACCTCGGCGACTTCGTGATGCCCAACAGTGGCGGCTTGTCCCTGCCGCAAGAAGTCGTCTGGCACCCCGACGGATTCCTGCTCGTGACGGGGAGGGGTAATACAGCCGTCAAAAAATACGACGGCGCTACCGGCGCTTACCTCGGCAATTTCACGAGCGGCTACATGCTCGACAATCCGACCAAAACGACCATCTGGCAAGACAGCCTTCTTTACGTCAGCCAGTGGGGCGCGTCGAAGAACAGGGTGGTCCGCTTCATCCTGAAAACCGGGGTCTTCATAGACGAATTTACCGAAGTGGGCGTACCCAACGGCTGCGGCCATGCGTGGGATGCCAACGGATACCTGCTCGTGGCGCAGTTTGGCAACGGCGCCAACGGCAAGGTGCTCCGTTTCGACCCGGAGGGCGCCTACCTCGGCGATTTCATTCCTTCCACCCAGTTGCAGGGGCCTGTCAACCTCTGGTTCGATACGACGGGCAATCTTTTTGTTGTCGACTGGACCTTGGGCAGCGTACTGAAATTCAATGGTTCGACGGGCGATTTCTGGGGGGGCGCCATATCGGGCCTTACCAATGTGGAAGGATTTGCTTTCGACGCCAGCGGCAGACTCTACCTCTGCGATTGGACCCAAAACAAGGTATTCCGCTATGATTTTGCTGCCGGAACACTCACCCCTTTCATCGTCTCGGGCGGATTGGTTGCACCGAACAGCATACTCATCCGGCAGGGCACAATCGCTACCGACAATGCGGCGAGAAACCGCACCCGGCTTCAGGTATCCCCCAACCCAGCGAGCGGACCGCTCCGCGTTTCCTATTTTTTGGAAGAAACAGCAGCGGTGCAACTGGAGGTAGTGGATACCCTGGGACGAACCGTAGCTGTCGTTTTTTCGGGACGGCAGACAGCCGGAGACCATGCGGAAACCTGGACCGGTCTGAAAGCCAATGACTTGCAAACAGAAACAGGTATGTATTTTATACGACTGACGGCAGGAGACACGGTAGAGACTGTACCAATGTTTTGGAAATGAACGCCGTTGATCCATGTTTAACAAAACCAGACAAATTGAAGCCTGTCAACATCCCTACATTCGCCCTAAAAACCACACCAACCAAACCAGGTCGTAACATCATGTCAAAGTCGCCATACACCATTTTCTGCGCAGCCTTCCTGCTCGCACAGGCTGCTGCCTGCCAGACCCCTCCGCATCCCCTTACGCCCAACGAATTGGGACGCCGCTTCGTGGAAGCCGTCAACTCGCCTGACGCCGCCCTGCATGAAACCGTCGCCGGTGAGGTATATGCGCCTGCCGCGGTGGAAAAAATGGGTTTGCAACGTATCGCCGCGCATTTCCAAAAGCTGCACGAAGCATTCGCGCCACTCGACTACCACCACGGCGAGCGGCTCGAATTCGACAAACCGGGCGGCAAATCTTATGTCCTGCACATTTATGCCCGCAAGCAGGGCGAGATCATGTGGCAGGACTTCCAGTTTTATCTCGAGCCCTCGGCCCCGCACCGTATCGCGCAACTGGTGTTCGTGGCCGAGGTGGCCGAACCGGTCGCCCTGCCCAACGGCAGCATCGAACAACGGGAAACGCTGCAATGGCTCAATGACTATATCGAAAAACTGGAACGCGAAAACGATCTGTCCGGCAGCATCCTCATCGCCAAAGGCGACCAGGTGATCTTTGAAAAACACTGGGGATTTGCAGACCGCGAAAACGCCCGGAAAGTGGATGCGGAAACCTTGTTCGGGCTGGCATCGGGCAGCAAAATGTTCACCGCCGCGGCCATCGTGCAACTGATGGAACAAGGCAAACTCAAGCTGTCGGACCCGCTCACCGACTACTTCCCCGACTTCCCGAACCGGGCCTGGGCAGAGCGGGTGACGCTGAAACACCTGCTCTCGCACACTTCAGGCATCGCCGAATACTGGACGGCAAAAAATGAACCTGTCATGTTCCAGTTCACCGATTGGCGACAGTTTCTGCCGCTGATCTATGAGGGCGGTTTCCGCTTCGAGCCGGGAACCGAATCCGGGTATTCCAACTCCAACTTCATGTTACTCGGCGCGATCGTCGAAAAAGCGGGCGGGCAGGATTATTACACGTTTATTGAAGAAAACGTTCTGAAAAAAGCGGGCATGACGCAAAGCGGCTTTTTTGACTACAACCAGGCTGATCTACCCCTGGCAATGCCGTACGTCCGCAAAGAAGGCGGCGGCTGGCTGCCCAACCGGGACAAACGTTTCAAAAAAGGTTCGCCTGCCGGCGGCTGTTATTCCAATGCGGCCGATATGTTGCGTTTTTGCAATGCATTGAAATCCAATAAACTGGTCAGTGCCGAAAGCCTGAAACTAATGACGACGGACTGGACAGCGGGCACAAAAGATGCGCAACCCTACGGGCTGGGGCTTATCCTCGAAAAACACGCCCAGGAACCCACTTACGGGCACGGCGGCACGGCAGGCGGAGTAAATTTCGAATTTCGTTATTTCCCCCGCCAGGACATTGCGCTGCTCGTTTTCAATAATCAGAACAACGGCGCTTACGACGATCTGAAACGGAATGCGCTCAAACTGATATCGGGAGCGAGGTAAGGAAGCTCCCACCGCAACCAAACCGGTTGCTTCATTGTCTATGACTTCGCGAAATGACGGAAATACCGTCATTTGAAAATGCGAAACATGGGCAGATTCATTTGTTGGACATTGGAACACTGTACGCCGGCCTTGCAGCCGCATGAAACGAACTGCCTGTTGTTTGCCGATAATGTGGTTCGATATTTGAAGTTTGAAACCACTTTTTCTGTCCGGCTCTGTCTGACCAACTCCGTCACCTATATTGCCGGAAATCAACGGATTGACATGTTGCCCGGCAGTTATTTTGCCGTGAATGAAGGCATGGAAATGGAGTGTTTGCCTACTTTGCCCCACACGAAGGCCGCTGTTGTTTTTTTTACCAAGACCCTGCTCGGCGATGTGAACCGTACGCTGGGCAATGACGAAAAAATGCTCCTTGACGATCCGGCTGGCGGTACACCGCGGTTGCATTTTTTAGAGCATCTGCACCGGCAGCCAAGCAAGTTGTCAACACAATTACAAAGTATTGCCGATCAAATGGCTGCTTCTGGCCGCGACAATCCCGCTTGCCCGGATCATCTGTTTTATACGCTGGCCGAAAACTTGTTCCATTTTGAACGGCAGACCCGGCAGCAAATCGATGGCATAAAGGCCCGAAGCGCGTCGACGAAACAGGAGCTTTACCGGCGGGTACTCGCCGCCCGCACATTCATGTCCGATCAGTGGGATGAGCCGCTATCGCTCGATGAGGTGGCCCGGTACGCCTGCCTTTCGCCATATCATTTTCACCGCAGCTTCCGGGAGGCGTTCGGCGAGTCGCCGATGCGATGGTTTAAAAAACTAAAACTGGAAAAAGCCAGGGCATTGCTCGCCACCGAAAGCGTTTCCGCCACTGCCCTGCGCTGCGGATTTGCCGACGTGTTTTCTTTTTCGAAGGCGTTCAAACGGGCATGGGGCGTCGCTCCATCCGGTATTGCAGGATTTTTTATGCCTGAATCTGCTTATCACTGATAACGCCGCCGGCAAAACAGTATCAATGAAATAAACCGCCTCCCTCGCCGGAGCGATTTTTCGCATATCGTATTCCTCCTGCAAAAATTTATATCTTTACCGGAAGCAAGCGCTGATCGCCCTTGCGAATTACCTGGATGCGATGCTGAAAATATCCATTCTTTGCCTTTTGATCCAAATCACCCTGTGGCCGGGCATTTCCGCCCAAAACCGCGGTTTCGGCACCCTACCCCTGGTACTGAAACCGGGGGTGGCCGGGGAAGCGAGCGCCAAAACAGACAGCAACCCCAAATACGAACAGGCCCTGAAGGTGTATAACCGGCTGGTAGCAGCCCGGGGTGATTTCCGCTACCCAGTGCCGGCGTTTTCCATGCGCGGGGAAGAGCGTTCGGTCGCGTACATGGACTACGACCGGTTGGAGATCATGCTGGAGGAAAAAGCCTTCGACGTATGCGCCGCCTTCGGCGATGCGGCGGAATCCGCTATTGCTTTTTTACTTGCACACGAATTGTCGCATTACTATGAAAAACACGCCTGGCGCCGCGGTTTTGTATCTGAATTTAAAGATTTAAAGATCGGCATGACGCTCGACAGCCTGATCGATTATGCCGCCAATGAAACCGAAGCGGACTACGTGGGCGGCTTCCTGGCGTACTCCGCCGGTTACGGCATGTTCGACCGGGGCGCTGAAATGATCCGGAAATTATACGCTGCATATAGCCTTCCGGACCACCTGCCTGGTTATCCCGGCCTGGCCGACCGCGAAGCGATGAGCCGGCGCACGGCCGAAAAACTGGCGCGACTGGTCGAGGTGTTTGAAATGGCCAATATGCTGACCGCCATCGGCAATTACGCCGAGGCCTGCCAGTACTACCGCTTCGTGTTGATGGAATATCAAAGCCGGGAAATATACAATAACCTTGGCGTAACGGTTGTATTGGATGCCCTGCAATACTTCAAACCTGGCGAATTGAAATTCCATTACCCGCTCGAACTCGACCTGAATTCGTCGGCGCACAGGGGCCTCGGCATGGCAGATACCCGCAACCAACTGCTCCGGCAGGCCCTGTTGTATTTCGACGCCGCCATCAGCCTGGATCCCAACTACGCGCCGGCCTACCTCAACAAAGCCTGTACTTATGCTTTGCTGGGCGACGTCAAACGCGCCCAATTTTACGCCGAATCAGAAGCGCGCAGTATTGCCCAACAAAATAACTACGCCAAAACCGCGCTCGACGCCGACGTGTTACTCGGCATTCTGGAAGCGGACAAAGGCAATACCGAACAGGCAAAACTACTGTTCCGGCAAGCGGCGGCAGGCGGCAGCGCGGTGGCGGCCGTTAACCTCAGGCTCTTGAACAAGGAGCCGCTCGTGATGGAGCGGGCCGCGGTGGCCGGACCCCAAAAAGCGGAAAGAATCGATGAGCAAACCCTGGCCGCCATCGCCGATGACGCCCACTTCGAACCCGAAAGATCCGTTGCCCTGAATAAAGACCTGAGTTTTCACCAAAATCCGAAACAGGGCGCCAATTCCCGTCTGTTTATCAGCCAGAATGAGCGGACGGGCATCACAACCTTCTTTCATATTACCGGTCCCGGCTACGCCGGCAAAACCATCCGGCAAATCGGCCTGGGCGACGACCGGGCCGCCATCGTCGCGGCCTACGGCGAAGCCCAGCGCACCATCGAAACACCCTTCGGCCAGATCATGGTGTATAAAAGAATGTTGTTCATCCTGAATGCGGATGGGAAACTGACGCGTTGGGCGAATTACCATCAGTTTCTGATGTAGGTTAATTCTTTAACAACTCGTATTTTTGTAAAAAATTATCAGGTATGGAAAAGGAACAGGTTCAATACGACGCTGAAAAATACCCGAATTTCAAGGAGTACCTCTGGTTTAAGGAAAACGAGGAGGAACTGATGAAACGGTATTACGGGCGGTATATCGTGATTAAAGATGAAAAGGTGATCGGGGATTATGGGTCCTGGAGGCTGGCTTGGTCGCAGGCAGTCAAACACTTTCAATTAGAGCCCGGGACATTTATCATCCATCTTTGCGAAAAACGAGACCCCCGCCGGGCTCCCCGGTTAACGGGCCGCAAACTCATATCAGTAAATGGAGACTAACCGCCAAGCCCGTGTTTTTGCGCTCACCAAAGAATATGATGACATAGCCCATTCCATTCTCACCTTGTCCGGCGTACTCCGAATCAACGCTGGGGAAGAAGAGGAATCAATCACTGCTAACGACCCTGAGATTTCATGGAAAAAAGCGCTTTGGGATACCGGGGCCACCCAATGCTCTATTTCCGACCGCCTGGCTACCCAACTTGACCTACCGCAAGTAGATTTTGTCGACGTCGCTACTGCCGCCGGGGTAATCCAACTCCCTGTTTATAAAATACATCTCATCCTGCCCAACAATCTCGTTTTCCATGATCTGGAGGTTGTAGGGTTCATGTACACCGACGACGACTGTGACCTCATCATCGGCATGGACATCATGACGCAAGGTGACCTGTCGCTCACCAACATGGAAGGGCGTACCGTTTTTTCTTTCCGTATTCCCTCCTTGCATGTGGTGGATTTTGAGGCCGAACAAAGTATGTAAAATCCCGGGCTTCGTTCTATAATTGATTCGGCTGAGGCATCTCATTTCCTCCTGCAATAGATATATCTTTACCTAAGCAAAGGCATCTTTTCCATGAAAACACTCTTTTTTTTGTTATTTATCTGCCTGGCGTGCAGCGCCCTGGCCCAAACCCCGCACCTCGTTATCCCCATCGGACACTCTTCCGATATCATCGCCGCTGCTATTTCCCCCGATGAAAAATACATCCTGACGGGCAGCGACGATGAAACGGCTATCCTGTGGACAATCGGCGGCAAAGAAATGTACGCCCTGAAGCGCCATTCGGGGCCCATCATAGCCGCGGCCTTCCTGTACAACGGTAAAGACAAATTTGCCCTGACTGCCGATAAAGACGGAGCCATCAATCAGTGGGACCTGAGCGGCAACCATATCCGCACTTTTCGCCATGCGCCCCCGTACAAGCATGGCCGCAACTGGGTGTCGAAAATCGTGTTTTCGCCCGACGGTAAATCGGTTTGTGTTGAAGCGCACAATTACTTTCATTGCACCGATCTTACAGCCCCTCCTGACGATGAGGCTGCCCGCCAACCCGACGACCAACCCCGACCGGCATTTTTCCAAAACGCGCCAAACGAGGTTTCCAGTAAAAATTTTGCGCTGAAAATGAATGGCGCAACGGCCTCCCTTTGGCGTTTGGGCGGAAAAAAAATTCAAACATACAA
>CALEYM010000622.1 GCA_937926185.1 uncultured Bacteroidota bacterium
AAAATACCAAAAAAAGGTAGTGGCGCTCTGCGGCGGAGTGAATTTTACCGGCAAGGGGGCGCAGCCGGTGGTGACATCGGCTGTTTGGGAAAAAAGCATAATACTTTGAAGCAGCGCAAAAAGGGTTATCGCTATCCGCATAATTCGCGTCGGTGGTAGTGGATGAATTTATTGTGTTTGGGAACCGGCCCTCCTCGCAGACGGCCTAATTAGGGGCCAAAGTAGGGCTATTTTCTGCTAAAAAATACCAAATCTGGAGGAAGCGGTGAAAAACTCTTGAAAAGTTGTCATTTTTGCCAACACCAAACAAATACAACAACTCTTTATGCGCCTTAATTTTATTGCCCTCATAGCCTTGCCCATTCTGGCCGCTGCAAATCTTCGGGCCCAGAGTTATACCTTTCAGCACAGCTCGCTGCCCTGCCTGGATAAAAAATTCACGATTGTCGTCCATATATTTCGGGACAGCCTGGGTAATGCCGGCGCTACCGAGGATGATATCAAGTCGGTTGTTGCGGAAATGAACCCGTTTTTTGCCCCGATATGCGCCTCTTTTGAAATTTGTGAATTCCGGTATCACGACAACTGGCAGCACGATTATCTGGAAGACCCCGATACGGAACATCCCCAAATACTGACCAAATACCACGCCGACCGCCGGATCAACATGTATTTCGTAACCGGCTTCACGAATGCCTTTAATCACTGTGGTTTTGCCACGCTGAACGGTATCGGCCTGCCAACCTCATCGGGAATATTTGTACGGAAAGACTGTATAAACGTCCTTACCATCGCCCACGAAATGGGCCACTTCTTTAACCTGCTGCACACCTTCGAGGGAAGTGGCACGGAGTTGGTAAACGGCGACAACTGCGCCACCGCCGGCGACGGCCTCTGCGATACGCCTGCCGATCCTTACGTGGACGGCGATCCCAAGTCGCAGTACGTTGACAGTGAGTGCAATTTTATCAGCGGCAAACAGGACGCTAACGGCGAGTACTACAACCCCGATGTGGGCAACATCATGTCGTATTATGAATGCGGGGCCTGCGGCTTTACCTGGGAACAGTTGAACAAGATGGCCCAGGCCTATTTGAATTCCGCGGTTAAATTTTGGTAAAACAGGCAGCGACTACAGTTCAAAATGACGGGAGCGCGCCTCGCCGCTGTAAAACAGCCGGGCTTTTGCGTCAAACTCTTGCGGCGTTTCGGTAGTGAAAAATTGATACTGACCGCCCTTGCTGCACAACCTTTCTATTTCCGGGTGCCGTTGCAGATAATCGACCAGCCGGTTGGCCACGATTTCGCCCTGCACGATGAGTTGAATGTGTGGAGGAACGTATTTCCGGATTTTTTCCAGCATCAGCGGATAATGCGTGCACCCGAGAACAATGGTGTCGATCCGGTCGGATTGCCCCAGCAACTGTGCGACGCATTTTTCCACGAAGTAGTCGGCGCCGGCGCTGTTGTGCTCGTTGTTTTCGATCAGGGGCACCCACATAGGGCAGGCCTGCTGAAATACTTTTACCTCCGGAAAAAATTTGTTGATCTCCACCACGTAGGATAGCGACTGCACCGTGCCTGTTGTCGCAACAATGCCGATATGTTTGCTGCGGCTGACGTTCCCAATCATCTCGGTGGTGGGCCGGATGACGCCCAATACGCGGCGCCCCGGGCCGTAGGCTTCGAGGTCGTGTTGCTGGATGGTACGCAAGGCCTTGGCCGACGCCGTGTTGCAGGCCAGGATGATCAGGTGGCAGTTCATGGCGAACAGGTGCCGGACACACTCCAGGGTGTATCTATAAATGGTTTCGAAAGAACGGATGCCGTACGGCGCACGGGCGTTATCGCCGAAATAAATGTAATCGTAGTCAGGCAGCCGGGCGGCTATTTCTTTAAAAACGGTCAGCCCGCCGTAACCGGAGTCGAAAATGCCGATAGGGCCGGGGAGGGGGTCAGTCATACGGTTGTTTTTTACCCAAGCATTGCAACTTACGACTTACGACTTTAGACTTACGACTTGCGGGGTACGCTTGGTCATTTCAAGAGTCAGAGAATTGTTCTTTCAATTCTTTAAATGTTCAAGCATATCCCGCAAGTCGTAAGTCTCAA
>CALEYM010000623.1 GCA_937926185.1 uncultured Bacteroidota bacterium
TCCGTGCCTCTGTGGTGAAAAATAAGCGAAGCGTTTATTTCTCCGTGCCTCCGTGCCTCCGTGGTGAAAAATAATCGACGTGTTTTTTTTCTCCGTGCCTCTGTGGTGAAAAATAAGCGAAGCGTTTATTTCTCCGTGCCTCCGTGATGAAAAATAAGCGAAGCGCTAAATGCGCACCTCCCCCGGCATCCCGATCTTCAAACTCCCGTCATTCTGTACCTCTATTTTCACCGCATACACCAGGTTCACCCGTTCGTCTTTGGTCTGAATGATCTTGGGGGTGAATTCCGCCCTGGAGGAAATCCACGTCACCTTGCCTGTGAACTCCCGCATACCGCCGTCCGGCGCGTCGATAGCTACTTTCAGTTCCTGTCCGAGCCGGATATTGCCGAGCTGATCGCCGGCCACGTAGGCGCGCAAAACAAGCGTGCGCAGGTCGGCGATTTTATACAGCGGTTTCCCGAAGGTGGCCAGTTCGCCGGTTTCGGCGTAGCGGGTGAGCACCGTGCCGGCGGCAGGATTCACCACCCGGCATTTGGCGATCTGATCGTCCAATTGGGCGATTTGTTTCTGCAGGGGTAGAATTTCGGCCAGCAAGCCGCCTTTTTGGGTGCTGAGCGAGGCGTCGGCGGCGCTGCGCTGTTGGAGGACCACGTCCATCTGTCGTTGCACCAACACAATTTGGTCGTTCAGTTCGTCCAGTTGTTTGGGGGTGGCAGCGTCGCTGGTAAGCAGTTTCTCCACGCGTTGTTTTTCGCGTTGCAGGGCGGCAAGTTGCTGACGGTTGGCTTCGAGTTGTTTTTCGTACACGGCCAGTTGGGCGCCGATGGCCGGACTTTTGGCTGCAATGGCCCGAATAGCCGCCTGCAATTGCTCTTTTTTCAGCGCCAATTGGGTCGAATCAATGCGACCGACCAGTTGGCCGGCCTGCAAGGTTTGCCCCTCTTCGAGCCGGAGTTCGAGTATCTGGCCGTTGGCTTCGGCGCTGACGATCATTTCGTCGGCTTCGAAGTTGCCGTAGGCATCGGCTTTAGGGCCGTTTTTTTGACAGGCATATAACAGAACAGATAGAGACAGGAACAAGAATATATTTTTCATATAGTTGGGTGTGTTTTTTTACTATAGACAGGATTTACAGGATTTGCAGGATGAAGAATCATACCTCGCATCGGCAGATATGATCTTGTCAATCCTGTCTGACTTTTGCGTTCAGCATTTCCTGCGCCTGAAGCGCCTGAATTTCATGTGTTTTGCGGGTTAGCCGCGCCTGGGTGAGCAGGTTTACCTGGGCCAGGTAGTCGGTGGTGGTCATCACGCCGTTTTGTACCTGTGCCTCGGCCCGGCGCACGATGTCTTCCTGGAGGGCTATGATCGCGTCGTCCTGGGCGAGCAGAGCTTGCGCCTTGGCCTGATCGGCCTGGTCTTTCTGCGTGAGCGCCTGCAAGCGCCGGTCGAACGCCTGTCGCTGGGCATCAATGGCGCCAGCCTGTAGTGCCAGTATCTGCCGCTCGCGGCCGCGGTTGCCCCAGTCGACGGGCGTCCAAAGGGCGCGCAAGCCGAAAATGGCGAAGGGTTCGAAGCCCGTTTCAAAAAAATTGAAGGGGTTAGGGCGTCCTAAACCGCCCTGTGCGAACAGTTCCACGCGGGGCTGGATTTGCAGGCGCAGTTTATCCTGTGCGAGTTGAAGGTTGCGTTGCTGGAGCTCGAAGAGGCGGTATTCGGGACGAAGAATTGCGGATTGCGGATTGCGGATTACGGATTGGGGGGAACGGAGGTGAAAATCCGTATCGGGGCGGCCGATCCAGGTGGCGAGAATGGTTTTCAGGCTTTGCTGGTCGGCGCGGACGGCGGCGAGTTGTTGTTCGGTTTGCAGTATCTGGATGCGGATCTGGTCGGCCGCGGTGCGCAAGGCGGCTCCGCCGGCTACTGCCGCCTCGGCCTGGCGCAGGCGGTTTTGCAGGTATTCGACGGAGGCGTTCAGAATGGCCTCGTTTTCCTGTAACAGCAATACCTTGAAATACAGGTCCGTGACGGTTTCGCGGAGTTGAAAAACGTCCACATCGGTTTGGGCCAGGGTCAGGTCGCGCTCCAGTTCGCGTTGTTGGCGCAGATAGCGGTCGGAGCCGCCGTCCCAGAGGCGTTCGCTAACGTCGAGGGTAAATTTGTACTGGTCTTTGGGTATTTCCGGCACGTCGAACGCGGGGTTGTCGACCGGGAAGCGGAATACGTCGCTTTGCCAGCCGGCCTGAGCGCCGGCCTGAATACGGGGCAGATTGTTGCCGCGAATGTTGCGCAACTGAAGCGCGGCTACACTTTCCGCCAGCGCTTTTTTTTGCTGCAGGGGGTTTGTTTGCAACGCCAGATCGCGTACTTGATCCACCGTGAGCGTATCGCCCGCGCGGAGGAGCGGTTGCCAGGCCAGGCAGGCCAGAAGGATGGTGCATACTGCTTTCATAACTATGGCTTAATTGACTGAAATACAAATCGTTTTACTTCTTCCTTGCGCTCCGACATGAACTGGCTGAGTTCCTGGGGACTCATGCCAAGCAGTACGCGGAACATAGGTTTGGCAACAAAAGGAAATACGCAGAGCGACACGATATTGATCAGTAGATGCTGGGGTTTGAGGGGGCGGATATTACCCAGCGCAACTTCCTGTTCCACCTGCCGGAAAAAAACTTCCGGCCTGGGTATGTCCTTGGGAAAAATCGTTTCAAAAAACCGGTCCGGTTGTCTGTTTAGCTCGGTAATGATGAACAAGGGCACAAAGGTGTTTCTGCTTATTAATTCTATATAAAAATCTATAAAACGTACAATTTTTTGTTCCAGAGGCCCATCCGATTCGAGGAGTTGCCGTATAGCCGGAAAGGCCCGGTTGATCACCGCCTTGACCACCATTTCAAACAGCTTTTCCTTGGAGCGATAATAATAATGCAGCAGTGCTTTATTGATACCGGCCCGGTCGGCGATTTCCTGCATTTTGGCCCCATCCAGGCCTTTTTGCACGAACAGCTCGTGCGCCGCATCGAAAATGCGTTGTTCAGTGCTGTCGCCGCCCGGAATCTCCGGAGAAATATTGGGTGAATTATCCATAAGGTTTAACCGTTTGGTTAAGATGGGGCAAAGGTAAACCTGCCTGCAATACGTGTCAAGCTTTTGGGAATATTTTTTAACCAAACAGTTAAACTATTTGGTTATTCCATCTGCTGCAACCTTCCGGAAAGCGCCTCCGTCTCACGGCCCTGCAACATTTGCAGATTTTGTGAAACGCTAAAAAAAGTTCGTCCGGGCGGCAGCAACAGCCCGGACGAACCCCATAAAGAGACATTTTAGAACGGTGTAACAGGCCCGGTGTTTCGCATTGAAATGCCGGGTTTTTTTTATGCTAAAAATGGTGCTGAAGATAAAAAGCCCCCACCCCGGCAAAATAACCGATCAGCGCGTACAGCGAGATGCGTTTCATATACCAGATAAAATCAACTTTCAGGATACCCATCGAGGCTACACCGGCAGCCGATCCGATAATAAGTATGCTGCCGCCTGTACCGGCACAATAAGCCATCAGTTCCCAGAAATCGTGGTCGGGCGGAAAATCCGTCAGCTGGTACATACCCATGGATGCGGCTACCAGCGGCACGTTGTCCACCACGGAAGAAAGCAGTCCGATCAGAATGTTGATGACGTAAATATTGCCGGCAAAAGCGTGATTCAGCGCTTCCGACAGCAAATGCAAATGGCCGGAGGTTTCCAGCGCGCCCACGGCCAGCAGGATACCCAGGAAAAACAGGATGGCAGGCGTGTCGATGCGTCGCAGCGTATTGGCCACCGAAAATCCGTGTTTTACTTCATGTTCTTTTTCGCGGTGAATAAACTCGGTGACATACCACAACACCCCCACGCCGAGCAAAATACCCATGTAAGGCGGCATGTGGGTCACGGTTTTGAACACCGGCACAAACAGCAGGGCTGCCACACCCAGTCCGAATAAAAGATTCCGTTCGAACGGCGTGGTATCGCTCTCTTTTTTCATCTCCTTTAATTCTGCTGTATCATCTTCGTCGTTCTGGCGCCGCATCACTGCCGTGGCAACGAGCAGGGGAGCCAACAGGCTGACGACCGAGGCGATAAAGGTGGCTTTGATGATACCGAGGGTCGTCACCTGCCCGCCGATCCAGAGCATGATGGTGGTCACGTCGCCGATGGGCGACCAGGCGCCGCCCGCATTGGCGGCTATGATCACAAATCCGCCAAAAAACCAAAGGTCCTTCTGTCGCCGGATCATTTTGCGCAACAAGGCGCTCATAATAATGGCCGTGGTCATGTTGTCGAGCACGGCAGACAGGATAAAAGCCAACCAGGATATGACCCAGAGCAATTTTACCGGATTGGCAGTTTTGATCCGGTCGGTCACCACGCGAAAGCCGTCGTGCACATCCACCAACTCTACAATGGTCATGGCGCCGAGCAGGAAAAACAGGATTTCAGAGATACTGCTCAGGTGCTCGGAAAGGGAGTGTTTGATAAACCCCTGGGGGTCGGGGCCGACATCGGCTGCCGACGGCATCACCTCCAGTCCGGAAACCAGCACGATCCAGCAAAAAGCGCCGGCGAGCAGGGCCGAGGCGGCCTTGTCGATTTTTAAAGGATGCTCAAGCGCGATGAAGATATAACCGATTATAAAAACTACGACAATAAGAATATCCATAAAAGCAGGATTAAGTGAAAAAATGGTTTATTCGTTTTGATTGAAAAAGCAAACCCCAACCAGGGCATACCTGTACGGCCACAGATACGCTGGCGGTAAGAATAAAATAACGGATCGGGAAAACCCGGATCATAAGAAGATATGGCTGAAACAAAGTGGACACAATATTTCAGCGCCCTGTGATGTATTGCTCCAGAAACTGAATATGCGTGCTTTGTTCCTGGATGATGGCATTTACAATGTCGCCAATACTGAGTACGCCCAAGAGGGTATCGCCCTGCATGACCGGCAGGTGACGTATCCTTTTTTCGCTGAACAGGTTCATACAATCTTCTATATCCATATCAGGGGTGACGGTAAAAAGTTTTGAGGTCATCACCTCTGTTACCGGTGTGCTTTTGGCCTTGCGGCCCTGGATGATACCTTTACGCGCATAGTCGCGTTCAGAGAAAATACCGATCAGTTTCTCACCGTCCATCACCAGTACGGCGCCAATGTTTTTTTCCGACATCAGGTTTAAGGCGTCGATAACCATTTCGTTGGGCGTAACATACCAAATAGTGCCTTTCGGCTTCGCTGCCAGCAGTTTCTCTACAGAGATCATGGGTGAATTTACTTGCTTTTGGTTAAAAGATCAGAGCGGCCATTCGATATTCGGCCGGTGTAATATGGCTGCCTGCCAAGGTATGGCGCGATGTCTTTTTGGCCAAATAAATTGCTGGAAAACAATACAATTTTGTCAGGCGACAGCAAAATATCTCCCGCGTATCACATTTGCGAAACTTTGAAAGTTTCGTAAACGTGGCACGAGAAGAACCATACCTTTGGGTTGTTGTTTAGAAAATACAAACCCCGGATTATTTTTGCCTTTTCCAAAAATTATGGCTTATGCTCACGGTATTATTAGCTTCGGTGGTTTTTGTGCTGGCGGCGTTTTTCATGTTCAGCCTTCGCCTGCTTTTCGTGAAAGGCGGCGAATTTCGCGGTACCTGCGCAGGCAACAGTTCGTTTTTGCGCAAAGACGGTATAGCCTGCGGGGTGTGCGGCAGGAAACCCGGCGAAGGATGCGGCAAGGAAGACGAAGCGTGAGTTTAAAACAAAAGATGCTCCAGATAGTATACCGCGATACCGGCAAAATACCCAATGGCAGCATAAATGGAAATCCGCTTCATATACCACAGGAAATCCACTTTCAGGATACCCATCGACGCCACCCCGGCCGCCGAGCCGATGATCAGGATACTGCCGCCGGTGCCCGCGCAGTAAGCCAGCAGGTTCCAGAAATCGTGGTCGGGCGGGAATTCGGTCATTTCGTACATGCCCATGGAGGCGGCTACGAGCGGCACATTGTCCACCACGGCCGACAGCAACCCGATCAGGGTATTGATCACGTAAATGTTCCCCGCGAAGGTTCGGTTTAACAACTCCGACATCAGGTGCAAATGCCCCGAAGCATCCAGGGCGGCCACGGCCAGCAGGATACCGAGGAAAAACAGAATAGCCGGCGAATCGATCCGGCGCAGCATGGCAGCCACCGAAAATCCGTGTTTGGTCTCCGGTTCCTTGTCGCGGTGCAAAAACTCGGTAACGTACCACAACACGCCCACTACCAGCAAAATGCCCATGTAGGGCGGCATGTGGGTCACGGTTTTGAACACCGGGACAAACAACAGTCCGCACACGCCGAGCACAAACAGCAGGCTGCGCTCAAAAGCGGTGGCGCCGTTGCCTTTTTGTGTATCCGCTTTGGTCATGGCTTCTTCTGTTCCGGCTTTGCGGCGCATCACCACCGTGGCTACGAGTAAGGGAGCAAGCAGGCATATAAAGGACGCAAATGCCGTGTTTTTCATAATGTTCAGCGTGGTCACCTGCCCACCGATCCAGAGCATGATGGTGGTTACGTCGCCGATGGGCGACCAGGCGCCGCCGGCATTGGCGGCAATGATCACAAAACCGCCCAAAAACCATAAGTCTTCCTGTTTCCGGATCATTTTACGCAACAAGGCGCACATAATGATGGCCGTCGTCATGTTATCGAGCACCGAAGAAAGGAAGAAGGCTACCCAGGAGATCACCCAAAGCAGTTTCACCGGGTTGGTGGTTTTGATCCGGTCGGTCACTACCCGGAAACCGTCGTGCACATCCACCAATTCCACGATGGTCATGGCGCCGAGCAGGAAAAAGAGAATTTCGGCGATATTACCCAGGTGCTCGGAAAGCGAATCGCGAAGATAGGGCTGGGTATCGACGCCAATAGTCGCGGAAGCAGGCATGGCATCTACGCCAAAAACCAGGACGAGCCAGCAAAAAACGCCGGTAAGGAGCGCCGTGGCGGCTTTATCGATTTTCAGGGGATGTTCGAGGGCAATGAGCGTATAGCCCGCAATAAACACGAGGACGATCAGGAACGCCATAATGACAACGCGGTTTTGACAATAAGATGAAGGATGTCTGCATTTGGCAAAGCGGGAACAAGGTCTTGCCCTATGCGCCGCCGAAGGTATGGCGGCCTTATATTGCCGCAAAAAAAGTTGGTAAAAATTATATCTCGTTTTTATTAAAAAAAGTGATGCTAAACGCCTCATTATTAGGCTACTCAGCCAAATCTCCAAAGTTTGTCCGCACCTGCAACCCGCCCTGTTCATCTGTATAAATGCAATACAGTTTCAGGTCTTGCTTTTGCGCAATTTCAAAGCTTTTTTCCATGCCCATTACCAGAAAAGCCGTGGCGTAAGCGTCGGCCGCGGTGCAGTCGCCGGCGATCACCGAAACGCTCAGCAACCGGTGCGTAATGGGGTAACCGGTGCGTGGGTCGATAGCGTGACTATATTTTTTTCCATCACGCTCTACGAATTTCCGGTAACTGCCGGAGGTAGCCAGCGATTTGCCGCTCAACGACACAACAGTTTGTAAGGGGCGCCCGGCTGTTTCCGTTTCCGTGGGTTTATCGATGCCGATCTGCCAGGGTTCGTTCTTGTCGTTACGACCGGCCGCGCGCACTTCGCCGCCGATTTCCACCATGTAATTCCGCACGCCGTTTTGTTCCAGAAAACGCGCGATCACATCCACCGTATAACCTTGTGCGATAGCATTCATGTCTACCTCCATACGCGGGTCGGCTTTTTTCAATATCCCGTTTTCCAGCTGAATTTTGCTAAATCCACACAGCGCTCGCAGGCTGTCCACCTGCGCAGAATCGGGCGGCGGCAGGCCTTTTTTATAACTGAATCCCCAGGCTTTTACCAGCGGCCCCACCGTGATATCGAAAACGCCGTCCGTGGCTTCCGACACTTCCTGTGCGCGGCGGAACACGGCCGTAAAATGTTCGTCGGCTATTGTCCCCTGTTCATTCCGGTTGAACCGGCTGATGATGGAAGTGCTGTCCCAAAGCGACATACTGCGGTCGATCAGTCGAAACAGGCTGTCCACGGGTCGGGAAAAATCGCGGGAAAGCGGGTCGTAATAGGTAATGTGAAAAGTAGTGCCCTGCGCTTTTCCTTCGAGATGGATATAGGCCGACGGTGTTTGCCGGCAGGCAGTCATAATAATAAAAGGAACAACAATCAGGTATTTCATAAGCCTCGAATGTATTCCCGCCTCACCTTTAAATCCCGAAATCATCAAACGCGATATTCCCTTTCGGCACGCCCAGATCGTCGAGCATTTTTTGCACGGCGCTGTTCATCATCGGGGGGCCGCAGAGGTAGTATTCCACTTCCTCCGGTTCGGGGTGTTTATCCAGGTAGTTTTTCAGCACCACGGCGTGGATGAAACCTACATAGCCGCTCCAGTCGTCTTCCGGCAAAGGTTCCGAAAGGGCGATCTCAAATTTAAAATTCGGGAATTCGCGCTCGATGGCCCTGAACTCTTCTTCATAGAATATCTCGCGTTTGCTGCGGGCGCCGTACCAGTACGACACTTTCCGTCCGGTTTTCAAAGTGTGAAACAAGTGGAAAATATGCGATCGCAGGGGCGCCATACCGGCGCCGCCGCCGATATAGATCATCTCTTTATCGGTATCTTTAATGTGAAATTCGCCGTACGGGCCGCTGATCGTTACTTTATCTCCGGGTTTACGCGAAAAAACGTAGGAAGAACACAGGCCCGGGGGTACATCCATCCAACCGTTTTTGGCCCGATCCCAGGGTGGTGTGGCGATCCGGATATTTAGTTTTATGATATTGCCTTCCGCCGGGTGGTTGGCCATGGAGTAGGCACGGAAAATTGGTTCTTCCACCACGGTTTTCAGATCCCAGATTTTGTACTTGTCGTAGTCGTCTTTGAACCGGTCCGGTATATTGTACAGATCCGTTTTAAAATTGATGGTCGTTTCCGGCACGTCCACCTGGATATAGTCGCCTGAACGGAATTTCAGGTTTTCGCCTTCCGGTAAGGCGACGACGAATTCTTTGATATAGGTGGACACGTTTTCATTGGAGACAACGGTGCATTCCCATTTTTTCACGCCGAACACCTCGTCGGGTACGCGGATTTCCATGTCCTCCTTCACTTTCACCTGGCAGGCCAGGCGAATATGATCCTGTACCTGTTTGCGGTTGAGGTGGTTGGTTTCCGTGGCCAGCACTTCTCCGCCGCCGGAAAACACCTGGCATTTGCACATGGCGCAGGTGCCGCCGCCGCCGCAGGCCGAGGCCAGGAACAGTTTGTTGGCGGCAAGGGTGTTCAACAATGTACTGCCGGGTTTTACCACGAGGGGGTGTTCTTTATCGCCGTTCACGACAAGTACAACGTCTTTTTGCGGCAACAGGCGTTCCTTGGCCAAAAGGATCAGAAAGGCCAGCAAAAGGATGACCAAAATAAATACGACAATACTGGCAGAAAGTACAGGAAGCATACTTGGATGTATTGTTTATGAAGATTTAGAGGGTTTATAACTTGATGACTGAGAAACACAGAAATGCTATACCCA
>CALEYM010000624.1 GCA_937926185.1 uncultured Bacteroidota bacterium
CCTGTACGTCCAAACCGCCAGCGCATTTACCGTCACCGCGTACCCCAGCACGGTAAAAAAATTCTGCCGGATATCGGCAAAGCCGGCGCCTTTGAGCAGTACCAGGCGCATAAATTCTACGAAGTACTTGACGGGGTTGATCATATTGAGGTATTGCGCCCACTGGGGCATACTGTCGGTGGGGGTGAACAAGCCGCACATGAGTACAAAAATGATCAGGAAAAACCAGGCGGTGAACATGGCCTGCTGCTGCGACTCAGCAAAGTTGGAGATCAGAAAACCGATGCCCAGCATACAGGGCGCGTACACCAGCGTATAAAGAAACACCAGCCGCAGATCGCCCAGAATGGGGATGCGGAAGATCAGCCATCCGACGGTGAGGCCCACGGCCAGCATCACCAGGGAGATCAACCAAAACGGCAACAACTTGCCGAGGATAAATTGCCACTTGTGGATGGGCGTCACATTCAGCTGTTCTATGGTGCCGATCTCGCGCTCACGCACGATATTCATGGCCGTGAGGAATCCGATGATCAGCGAAATGATGACGCTCAGAATACCCGGTACCATAAAGGTTTTGTAGTCGAGCCGGGGATTGTACCAGTTGCTGTATGTGACCTGGACGGTAGACGGTGGACGGTAGACGGTGGACGGGGAGCCTTCGTTGTCAAACGGCATAGCCGTTTGCAGGCCGTCTACCATCGGCCGTCCACCGTCTACCGTCCACCGTCCACCGTCTGCCGTAAAAGACTGGACGATGCTGCCGGCATAACCCAGCGCCAGCCCGGCCTTGACGGCGTTGATGGCATTGGCCGTGACGGATACCGAGGCCGTTCCCTCCCGCACGAAATCGCGTTCGAAGTGCGGCGGGATCTCCAGGATCAGATCGGTGCGGTCTTTGGCCAGATCCGCGTCGGCCTCGCGGGCGGAAAACGACGTGTTTGCCACCTTAAAATACCCCGAGGCCCCGAACTTGGCCACCAGCTGCCGCGACAGGGGAGACAGGTCGTGATCCACCACGCCCAGGGACAGGTTTTTGATCTCATAGTTGGCCGCAAACGACAACAGCACCGTTTGCACAACCGGCAATACCAGCAGCATCGGCAACATGAATTTGTTGCGGAAAACCTGGAGAAACTCTTTCTGAACCAAAAACAAAATTGTTCGCATAATTATTCCAGTCGGCTTTTAAAATTCCGGATGCTTAATCCGATAAATAGCACGGCCATCCCTGTCAGGATGAGCGTTTGTTTCCACAAAAAATCCAGCCCCACGCCCTTTATCATAATGCCTTTGATGATGGGATTGAACCAGGTGGCCGGAAACGCGGCGCCGATTACCTGCAGGGGCCAGGGCATACTCTCCCGGGGGAAAATGAAACCGGACAAAAGCATGGTGGGCATCATCAGGGCCAGCGCGCTGGCGAACAGGGCGGCCATCTGATTTTTGGCTTTGGTGGAGATCAGGATACCCAGCGCCAGCGAAACGAACATGTACAGGAAGCACTCGAAACCCAGCAACAGGAAACTGCCGCGCATGGGCATGCCGAAGACAATCATACCCATAATCACCACGACAATGGCGTTGATGAAAGACAGTACCAGGTAAGGCGCCGTTTTCCCCAGCACGATCTGAAGCGGTTTCAACGGCGAAGCGAGCAGCACTTCCATAGTACCCATTTCTTTTTCGCGCGCCAGGGTAATGGAGGTCATCATGGCCGATACCAGCATCAGGATCAGGGTCATTACGCCCGGCACAAAGTTGAACACGGCTTTTTGTTCGGGGTTGTAACGCATGCGGGTTTCGGTTTTAATTATTGCGGATTGCGGATTACGGATTGCGGATTCCTGCTGGAAATCGAGGATGATGGCGGTGGCGTAGTTGATGAGGGTGGTAGCGGTGTTGGGATCGCTGGCGTCGCCGATGAGCTGTATCTGGGCCGTGCCTTCGTGATCGAGCCGGCGCCCGAATCCGGGCGGGAATACCAGGGCCAGTTTGATCCTGCCTTGCCGGAAGGCCGGTTCCAACTCGTCCGCAGAAGCCAGGTTGCGCTCCACGCGGAAGTACCCGCTCGATACGAGTTTATTAGTCAGCCGGATACTGGCCTCGTCTTTGGCCGGGTCGAGCACGGCAATGGAGGCGTTTTTGATCTCGTTGGTCAGCACGAAACCGAATAACAACACCTGTATCACCGGCATGCCGAACAGGATCATCATCGTACGGCGATCTCGGTAGATGTGGCGGAATTCTTTGATGACAAATGCGAGGAATCGTTTCATAATTCAGTGCGTGCCAGCTTCCGGAACACCTCGTCCATATCGCCGGCGTTGAATTGTTTTTTCATGTTTCGGGGCGTATCGAGGGCGCCAATTTTACCGTCGACCATCATGCTGATGCGGTCGCAGTATTCGGCTTCGTCCATGTAGTGCGTGGTGACCATGAGGGTGACGCCCCCGTGGGCGGCTTCGTAGATCAGGTCCCAGAACTGCCTGCGGGTGAGGGGGTCCACGCCGCTGGTAGGTTCGTCGAGGAATACAATTTTGGGTTCATGGAGCAGGGCCACCGAAAAGGCCAGTTTTTGCCGCCAGCCAAGGGGAAGGCCGGCCACGAGTTGGTCGGCGTGCGGGCCAAGTTCCAGTTTGTCGAGCAGGATGGCAGTTTTGGTCTTGATATCGGCCAGTTTGAGTCCGTAAATGCCGCCATAAAAGCGGATGTTTTCGCGTACGGTCAGGTCTTCGTACAGACTGAATTTCTGGCTCATATACCCGATCCGGCGTTTTACCTGTTCGGGTCGGCGGCGCACATCGAAGCCGGCCACCGAGGCGTGCCCGCTGGTGGGCATGAGTAGTCCGGTGAGCATTTTCAGGGCGGTGGTTTTGCCAGCGCCGTTGGCGCCCAGGAAGCCGAAAATTTCGCCCTGCGCCACCTCGAAGGTGATGGCGTCGACGGCAGTGAAAGCGCCGAAGGTTTTGGTGAGGCGGTCGGTGGTGATTACTTTTTCCATGGTCAATTTTGATTCAGGTCCGGGAAGAAATGTCTTGCCCATTGTGCCAGCGGATCTATTGTTTTTTTGTGAAAAACCGAGGTGTTGAGGCCCTTGTCTTCCGGGAAGAACAGATGACTGAGTTGGAACAGGTATATCCATTCCAGCATATATTTGACCGGAAAAGTTTTTACCGCGGTATCTTCTACGCGGGGGAGCCGGAAGGCATCGTCAAACGTGAGCTCGATAGCGGCATTATTATTATCGGAGTCAACCAATAATATTTTAAACCGGTACGATGTGCAATCGTGGCAACCTTTATAAGGTTTTCCATAAGCGGAATTCGGAATTCGGCTCAGGTCAATTTCGAACGGCGTCTTTTTATATCCAAAGTCTTTTTCATCGAACCGGAGCCGCGGTTTGAAAAGCCCGGATAAAATGCGGAACAGGGTGTCGTTATCGAACTGCCGGGTGAAATACGCGCTATCCACTCTCGCGCCCTGTCCTTTTTGATCTTTGGGGGAGTATTTTCCGGAATAATTGAAAAAGGCTTTCGCAGTTCTGAAAATTTCACCGGCTCTTTCGTAGGAAACGAACACAGAACTATGTCCGAAACCCCAACTGCTGCTGATATCCAACTTTATATCGATCTTAGAAATAAGGCGATATTCCTGCAAGGTAAAATCTCTGTTCCCCAATTTGAAAAGGCCCCAACTTGTGATTTCCGCCGGCAAACAATTTATATCTTCCCTGCATGGATAGCGTCTGAAAATAGCAGAAAGGCTATTGGTATCTATTGGGTTTCCCGAATAATTCAGAAAACTCATTCCCTCTGGTAGCGCCGGCAACCCCCTGAACTGACAATTCGATATATTCAACGTTTTCAGCCCGACAGGCAAGGCCGTTATATGGTCAAGCGGATTATTGGCCAGATCCAACTGCTCCAGGTTTTCAGGCAATATTTCTATCTTAATGATCTGATTGTTCCTGCAAATCAGGGTTTTTAGTTTTTCATGTTGAATGTTTAGCCTGGATATTTTATTACTTCCGCAATTCAGATAAGTCAAATTCGGGGGAAGTTCCGTTAATTCAGACAG
>CALEYM010000625.1 GCA_937926185.1 uncultured Bacteroidota bacterium
TGACCTATAAAAGGTTTATGGCCCGAAAAGATGCCGCGATCAATGTCGGCGAACAATTTAAAGAAGGATTTCAAAGTCAGGCTCTTGAAATTGCCTTTAAATTAATGTGTGGAAAAGGGAAAGATGTTGAAACGGTGGGTGAGATGACCAGACAGGGATATGAAGCGCTGCTTTGCCTGCGGGATAAAGCGCTTGCATCGCTTGATGTTCAATATCAGGCCAATGTGCAGTTGGCCAATGACTTTAAAGAGGAGTCCGTCCAGGGATTGAAAGACGCTTTGGCCTCGGCAAATTTTGAATTGAATGATCAGGAACAAAAACAGATTCAGGCAATTCGGGACTTAGGGCAAGCGCAAATCACCTCACTGCAACGGCAGTCCGAATCCATTCAACTCGCCATTTTAAAAGGCACCGATACCGCCGTTGCCGCTATAGGAGATCATATTGCCGGGTTCCGGTCGGCCATGTTGGAAACCGAAATACCTGAACCTGACGACTTCGCCCCAGAAATCGCGGCAGAATCCCGGCGTTTAACTGCCGTTTGTACCGAGGCAAGGTCAAAACAGGGTATTGCCTATCAAAAGGGACTGCTGAGTTTGCAGTCGCAAACGTTGCAAAACACGGAAGCCATTGCACTGCTGCAGGAAAGCAGCTCTGCTAATGCGGAAACAAAACTTGTCGCGGTACTGGACGAAATAAAAATACAGGTATCTGAAATCAGGAAAACCTTTACCAAGATTGGTAAAAACAATGACACGCAACTGGCTGCCGGAAAAGATGCTGGAATCAAAACGCTCGAAGCCGTCAATACTGGTGTCAATTCTTTGTTTACAAAGATCAGTAGCGGTATCACGACAACTTTTGCCAATACGGTAGCGGATGTATCAAAAGGGTTCCAAAAAAGCCTGAATGACGACCTGGATAAAAAAGTCTGCAAGTATGCGGAGGAAGCGGCTTCAAAAGTAAAACCTAGGTGGAAGAAAATACTCAAAGTATTGCTTATTGTCCTGGTAGTGGTCGTCGTATTGGTTGTCGCCCCGGCTTTGCTGGCCGCAGTAGGGTCTGCCGCCGCCGCATTGGCAGGTTCTGCCGGGGCAAGTTTGGCTTTAGCCGGCACCATAGGAGCCTGGGTGGGCCCGATTGTCGGCGGCGCCATACTCGGCGCCTTATCGGGCGCGGCCATCCAGGTAGGTTCCAATGCCATCGACGGCGTAAAATTGACCGAAGGACTAAAAGGCGCCATCATTTCCGGCGCAATCGGCGGCGCTTTGGGCGGTTTAGGCGGGCGACTGGCCGCTATTTGGGTCGGGAGAGCAGCTACTGCCGCTACGGCAGTGGGCGGACGCGCTTCAGGGGTAGCGCAATTTGCCAGGCAGTATGGCACCGAGGCGGCATTCGACCTGGCGGGTACTGTATTGGGCGACCTCGCTGCTGGCAATCCGATTACTTTTGAAAGTATTGCCACGGGTATGGTAATGGCCGGCACCATACAAAGTGGAGTAAAAATAGGCGGCAAGGTCGGCGGTGTGCTCAAAACACGCACAACAGTGGGCGGCAAGGCTGTCTCCAAGATTGAGGCCTTCCAAAAACGCTCTTTTGAGTTAGGCGAAAATTTGGGCGCCCGGGCCGGATTTGGCAAAAACGCACCTACTCCCGACATGGCCAAAGCTGCAGTTAGGGAGGCCACCGGCCGGATAGAAGGGGGCGAGTTTTTCCCGGTCAAAGAAGCGCCGGCGGCCAAGATGACCCCAACGGAAAGCGCAGCACCGGTTAAGCCTGCTGAATCGCCTGACGCTCCCAAAAAATCGGGTGAGTCTGTTACACCCGCAAAACCCGCCGAAACACCCAAAGCACCCGAGTCCGCTACGCCGGTAAAACCGGATGAAACGCCCGGCGCTCCAAAGAAAACGCCGGAAGCCGCTACACCCGCAAAACCCGCCGAAACACCCAAAGCGCCCGAATCTGCCACGCCGGTAAAACCGGATGAAACGCCCGGCGCTCCAAAGAAAACGCCGGAAGCCGCTACACCCGCAAAACCTGCCGAGACTCCCAAAGCGCCCGAATCTGCCACGCCGGTAAAACCGGATGAAACGCCCGCCGCTTCAAAGGATACCTCAACAGACGCACCGGCAAAATCAGCAGATGAAACACCCGGCGTGTCCAAAGAAGGCGCCGAAGTGCCAAAGGCCGACGTATCAGAAGGAGATTTAGCCACTTCAACACCCTCCGGCCATAAAGTTTCGGAAGGACCCGACGGCTCTATCATACGCTGCAGCCCGCGTTGTGCAAAACTGAAAAAAAGATTTGAATATGAATTGAATAAGAAAGGCAATGAAAAACTGAAGGCCCGCCTTGAAGAGATTGAAAAAATGCCGAGTGGCAAAAAGAAAATGGATGCGGCAAAAAAATTAGAAGAAGACCTCTATAATGTGAGAGAAACCGGTGAAGTATCGCATAAACGGTGGGATGACCCGACATATACAGCCAAAGAAATGATTGCGGACTACCGTGCTGAATATCCTGATTCCGCGCTTACTAACGGACAACTCAGAGAACGATTTAAAAATGGTTACCGTTTAAATCATGAAACAGGCAGGTTTAAAAATATTAATACAGGGAAAGACTATGAAATTGACTATCATGCTTCCGAAACCCATTTGGAATCAATTGAAGTTCACGACATTAAGTCTCCCCAAGCAACAAAGTTAAAGGCAGCAGCTACAAGGCGTAGAAATAAAATTATTGAAAGAGATCAATTCCCGAAAGGTTCCGATAAGTACAATACATTGAATAAGGAGGTTATCGATTTAAGTGAAAAACTAGGCGAACATGCCAGTGACCTTTATATGAAAACAAAACACGGCCTCTCACCGGAGTACACGGGTTCAGGGAGCAGAACCTTAGATAAAGTTTATCGCGGTAAAAATGGTGAATTTTTTGTTCTGGAAGGGAAAGGAGGTAGCAGCGGCTTGGGTACCAAGATTTCGACAGACCCTACAACCAAAGGTGAAATAATGCAACAAGGCAGCCGAGAATACTTAATGCAAACTATTCAAGAGATGAAAATAAATCCTAAAACCAAAGCATTGGCCATTGAATTGGAAAATGCACTTAAAATGGACAAGGTTAAATATTTAAAAGTGTCGCAACCGGTAGATGCCTCCAACACACTAAAGCCCATGGAAGTATCTGAGTTTAATATCTGACTTTATGCATATAGAACGCCATTCTTTTAACCATGCAAATGCACGTAGCCGTTATGACGATGTGAAACGAGCCATTGGTGCGTCACTTTCAATATTTGAACAAGGATTGTACTTTGTTTTGAGAGATCTGTTGAGTGAAACTATTATTAACTATTGTTATTCAATTGCTCTTGACACCAAACCACAAACAATAACTGAAAACAACCACTTACTCATAGAAACCGGTTTAGGGTTATACAAAATGGCAACAAATGTTGGAGAGCCAATAACCTTCACCTTTTTGGATAAAAAATATGACTGGATGCCATTAGAGAAGGATTACATGGCAACTTATCAGGGATTTATTACTGTTTTTTTATCAGCTATTTGTGCCCGAAACATGGACGTCGTAAAAGAACTAAATGCAATTGATATTGCTAAATTGAAAAAAAATTCAAAAATTATTGGAGGCGAATACCGATTACATTACGCGAAATTTTTACAAAAGCTATTTCAAAAGGGAGAACCTCATTTAAATTACCTGTTAGAGGTTTCTGATAATCTGGAGGAAAATAAGATGCCCGATTTAGTTTACGATTTTGCATTGCATATTGACGGCCCTCAAATCGATTTATTTTCTTCTATTCTGA
>CALEYM010000626.1 GCA_937926185.1 uncultured Bacteroidota bacterium
TTTGCAAGCTCTATCTGCAATGACAGCTACCCTATCATCCGCCGACACCTTCGACTCTTATCCGTATGAACGGCCTGATCTTGCTTCGGTGACGACAGCCTTCGACCGTTATTTGCGTGCCTTTGAACAGGCCCAAACGTTCAATGAACAGTGCGCCGCCATCCAGGCGCTGAACGAGGTGCGGGAGGAATTTGGAACGATGTACAACCTGTGTTACATCCGGCACACGGTCAACACAGCTGATCCTTTTTACGAAGCGGAAAATGCTTATTTCGACGAAAACCTGCCGGCCTACGAGGAACTGAACAACCGCTTTTACCAGGCCCTGCTCGATTCGCCTTTTCGCCCCGAACTGGAAAAAAAATTCGGCGCCCAGCTTTTTGTGCTGGCCGAACTGGCTTTAAAAACGTTCCGCTCAGAAATCCTCGAAGATTTACAGCAGGAAAACAGCCTGAGTACTGAATACACCAAAATTAAAGCCCAGGCGCTGATCGAATTTGAAGGCCAAACCTACAACCTCAGCAGCCTGATGCCCCTCGAACTGTCCGACGACCGCGACCTGCGCCGCCGGGCCGCGGAAGCCAAATGGCGCTTCTATGCGGGCAATGCCCCGGTGGTGGAAAATATTTTTGATGGCATGGTGCGCGTACGGCATAAAATAGCCGGCGCCCTTGGCTATAAAAACTTTGTGGAGGTGGGATATGCCCGGATGCGCCGCTCGGACTATACGCCGGAGATGGTAGCCAATTTCCGCCGGCAGGTACGCGAGCTGATCGTGCCCCTGGCCGGCGAACTGTACGAGCGTCAGCGCCTCCGGCTCGGCCTGGAAAAACTCAGATATTACGACGAAGAATACAAATTCCCCACCGGGAATCCCAAACCGATCGGCACTCCCGACGACATTCTGGCCAACGCGCGTCGCATGTACCAGGAATTATCCTCCAATACCGACCAGTTTTTCCGGCGCTTGTCCGACGCCAAACTGATGGACCTCGTAAACCACGACGGCAAGGCCACCGGCGGCTATTGCACCTACCTGCCGAAATTCAAAGCGCCTTTTATTTTTTCCAACTTCAACGGCACCAGCGGCGATATCGACGTGCTGACCCACGAAGCCGGCCATGCCTTCCAGGTGTGGAGCAGCAGCAATTTTGAATTCGACGAATACCACTGGCCCACCAGCGACGCCGCCGAGATACATTCCATGAGCATGGAATTTTTCACCTGGCCCTGGATGCGCCTCTTTTTCGGGCCGGATACCGACAAATACTATTTCATGCACTTCTGCAGCGCCCTGCAGTTTTTGCCCTACGGCGTGGCCGTCGACGAGTTTCAGCACATCATTTATGAAAACCCCGGCATGACGCCAGCCGAACGCAACGCCGCCTGGCGCCACCTGGAAAAAACCTACCTGCCACAGCGCGATTACGACGGGAATGCCTTTCTCGAAAGCGGCGGCTTCTGGCAAAAACAAAACCACATTTTCAATTCGCCGTTTTATTACATCGACTATACGCTGGCGCAAATCTGCGCTTTCCAGTTCTGGACCAAAGACCGGCACAACCACCGGGAAGCCTGGAACGATTACCTGCGCCTCTGCCAGGCCGGCGGAAGCAAGTCTTTCCTCGACCTGGTGAAACTGGCCCGGCTTCGCTCGCCCTTCGAAGACGGCTGCGTCGCCTCGGTAGTGGGGGATATCCGCCGGTATCTGGACAGTGTGGATGATACGCGGTTTTAATAGCGTCATATATCAAAAAAATTATGTTGAATATTCGTCTGCTTTATGTTCTTGTATTACCGCTTTGCATTGTGATCGGCGCAGCTTTCAAACCTGCCGTTCGCCTTGTTAATGCAACGCCGCCGACCCTGCAACTGGCCTTGCTCAAATATTCAGGCGGCGGCGACTGGTATAACGACGTCAACTCCCTGAAAAACCTCGCCCGCTTTTGCAACCAGAACCTGCGCACCAATTTCGATCTGGAATACGCCACTGTGGAACCCGGCAGCGCCGATATTTTCAATTACCCCATCGTATATGCCACCGGGCATGGCAACATGCTGTTCAATGAACTCGAAGCCCGCAACATGCGCGCCTACCTCGAAGGAGGCGGCTTCCTGATCCTCAACGACGACTACGGCCTCGATCCCTTCGTGCGGCCCACCATGAAAAAGGTGTTCCCGGAACTGGATTTCGTGGAGCTACCCTTCAGCCACCCCATCTACCACCAGAAATATGAATTTAAGAACGGCATGCCGAAAGTCCATGAACACGACGGCAAACCCGCCCAGGGTTTCGGCCTGATCTGGCAGGGTCGCCTCGTCTGCTTCTACAACTTCGAAACCGACCTCGGCGACGGCTGGGACGACGTGCACAACGACCCCATCGATATGCGCACCAAAGCCCTGCAAATGGGCGCCAACATCGTACAGTACGTGTTCGGACAGTAATTTGTAATTTTTTTTCCGTAACGCTTGCACAATCGAAACGGGTTCGCTTATCTTTGCCCCGCTTTTGAAAAAAGCACGGATCGGTAGTTCAGTCGGTTATCCCGAGTCCTCGGGACGCCCTGTCACGGCTCCGGTTTTTAAAAGTATAATTAAATATTCGGATCGGTAGTTCAGTCGGTTAGAATGCCGCCCTGTCACGGCGGAGGTCGCGGGTTCGAGTCCCGTCCGGAC
>CALEYM010000627.1 GCA_937926185.1 uncultured Bacteroidota bacterium
CCGTCAATCGGGTTTATCTTTGCGGGCCAATGTTTGCTGAAAAGGATCTGATTTTTCGCGCGCCGGAACATAACGTGCTCGAATTTGCCGGGGGCGGTTTTGCCCGGCGGATACTGGTTATTGCCGGGGCCGGCCCCGAACGCCCCGGGAGCCGCGATTTCCTGGTAAATATCCTGGCGGCCAGCCGGTTGAACCTGGAGCGGGACACCCTTTTTGCGGATGTTCCTACCGGGCAACCGCTGTTTATCGTGCCGGCAATAAAACAGAAACACGCGGAGTACATTTTGGTTTTCGGATTGCCGCCTTCCCTGTTGGGGATCAACGCGGAAATGCCCCTGTATCAACCCCGCCAATTTTATGGCGCCACTTTTTTGTTTGCCGAATCGCTCGCCGTTCTGGAGCCGGATAAAACCCGCAAAGGCAAACTCTGGCAGGCGCTTCAGCAAATTTTCCCCTGAATACCTGCATTTGTTTTGATTGGCCAACATATCATAACTGTTCTCCACGCACATGAAAAAAGCATACGTTTTTCCGGGCCAGGGCGCTCAATTTGAAGGTATGGGTAAAGACCTGTATGACTCGAATCCGCTGGCGCGGGATCTGTTCGAACAAGCCAACGCGATTTTGGGATGGCGTATCACGGACGTGATGTTTTCGGGTACCAGGGAAGACCTGACGCAAACCAAGGTAACGCAGCCCGCCGTATTTTTGGAAAGCATCGTCCGGGCAAAAGTTGCCGGCGCCGGTTTTCAACCCGATGCGGTTGCCGGACACTCCCTTGGCGAATTTACCGCCCTGGCTGCCGCCGCCGCCCTCACCTTTGAAGACGCTCTGCGGCTGGTCAGTCAGCGCGCCTTTGCCATGCAAAAAGCCTGCGAACTGGCCGAAGGCGCCATGGCTGCCGTGTTGGGCATGGAAGACGCCCAAGTGGAGGAAATATGCGCTTCGGTTGCCGGCGAAGTAGTGGTACCGGCCAATTATAATTCGCCCGGACAATTGGTGATCTCCGGATCAAAAAAAGGCATCGACCTGGCCGCGGCTAAATTGCAGGAAGCAGGCGCCAAACGCGTCGTCGTGCTGGCTGTAGGCGGCGCTTTTCACTCGCCGTTGATGCAACCGGCCCAGGACGAACTGGCCCGCGCCATTAATGCTACAAGCTTTCAAAAGCCCTCCTGCCCGGTTTATCAAAACGTGCATGCCCGCCCGGTAAGCGATCCGGCGGAGATTCAAAAAAATCTGATCGCGCAACTCACCGCCCCTGTTCGTTGGACCCAAACCGTCGAAAATATGCTGGCCGACGGTATCACGCAGTTTATCGAAGTCGGCGGCAGCGGCGGCGTTCTGCGCGGCCTGATCCGGAAGATCAACCGCGATGCGGCTACAGAAGCGTTGTAGTTTGTTGATTTGTTGATTTGAATGTCCAAGCGCTGGGCCCCACGAATCAACAAATCAACAAATCAACAAATCAACCAAATTTCCGTTCCCTCTTGCGCGGCATTACAAATCTTCCCTACATTCGTCGGTGAAAGCTAAAGTGTGTAAAGACATGGCTACGAACACTAAAGTCAAAAGCGGTCAGGTACTGGTGGCCGAACCTTTTATGCTTGATCCGTATTTCCGGCGGGCCGTGGTGTTGTTGTGCGAACACCATAACCAGGGCACGGTCGGTTTTATCCTGAATAAAAGTATCGACATGGGCGTCAATGACCTGATGTCCGATTTCCCAAAGTTCGACGCAGAGGTTTTTTACGGCGGTCCGGTACAAACCGATACCCTGCATTACCTGCACAATGTGGGCGAATTGCTGGAGGAAAGCATAAAAATAGCCGATGGCGTATGGTGGGGAGGCGACTTCGAAAAACTCAAGTTCCTGATCTCCCAGCAACTTATTCAGCCCAATAATATCCGCTTTTTTGTCGGCTACTCCGGCTGGTCGTCGGGGCAATTAGATGAAGAAATGGAATATGGTTCCTGGGTCACGGCAGACATGGACGCCAATTATTTGTTCAAATTCAAACCCACCCGCCTTTGGCGCCATGTGATGTACAATAAAGGCGACATATACGAGGTGTTGTCGGACATGCCGGAGCATATCAGCTGGAATTAATTTAAAAAACCGGACTTCGTTATAACGTTTTTAGAATTATCGTTTCGTAAGGTAGCAGCCCCGGTTTAACAGGTTCAGAAATTGAACGTCGTACAGGGCGAGTGTTTAGGTTGCAAAAAGCCGAGTAACGTTGTCCATCCTGCTCAAAATCAATCCGGTACACGTCATTTTCTAATTCTTTTACCTGTTCGATCCGGCTGCCGTGCCAGTCGAGGGCCTCCCCGAGTTCGGCGCGCTGCTCCGGCGTGTAGGCGCCCACGTCGTCCGGGGTAAACAAAATGCCGCCCAGCAGCGCATTTACTGTCAGCAGGGTATTTTGTTGGATCGGGGATAAATACTGATTTTCCCGGCGCAGGATAAACACGTCCGGGTCGTTGCAAAAAAAACGTCCGTTGAGTTGCCAGCGGCCCAGGGCCGACCGCAGCGAAGCCAGGGCGCCGGCGCGTTCGCGCTGTCGCAAAAATGCGGGCAGGCGGCGCTCCCATTTCAAGTGCACATCGCTGCCGGTCCGGCAAATATCGGCCAGGCCGAAAGCGGATCCCAATGGCACGCCGCAGGCCAGCATGGTCCGTTCGCCCAACTGCCGGCGCAGAAATTCCATGGCGTCGCGCATGGCCTGTCCGCGTGTTTTGCCCGGCGGCGGCGCCAGACAGGCGGCAAACAGGAAATCCAGTTTGACCATGGCATAACCCCATTGCTCCAACACAATATGAAAAACGCCGCTCAGGTAATCCTGTACCCCCGGATGGTAAAAGTTCAACGCGTAAAACCAACCGCCCCACGCCGGATTCCAGCCGGCGCGCAGGGGCTTGCCGTTCCGGCCTTTCAGCAACCATTCGGGGTTCCTTTTTACGAGTTGCGACCGGCCGGAAGCCACGAATGGCGCCAGCCAAAGGCCTGGTTTCAGACCTTTTTCCCGGATTTTGCCGGCCAAAAGGCCCATGCCGCCCGGGAAGACCGGTTTGACGGATCGCCAGTCGCCCGCGGCTGTTTGCCAGCCGTCGTCAATTTGAAAATAACGGAACGGAAGGCCGCTGTTTGCAACCGATTCCAGGTTTTGGAGGATGATTTCTTCGTTGATTTGTTCGGGATCAAGCCCCCGGCTGGTCCAGTTCAGGGTGTTTTTTATTGGTTCAGTTTGATTTTTTTTAAACGAACTGACAGTTTGTTTTACCCAGGCGTCGAACACCGCGGCCTCGTCTCCTTCTCCGGTCCAGCAATCCAGCGCCGGAAAAGAGTGCGACAAACGCAGGTTTCCCATGTCTTTGCGGACGGTGAGCAAACCGGTTGCAGAATCATATAGAAACAACGTGAATCCGGTACTTTCATTGAGCGAGCCCCAGAAACGGATTTTCTCCCGGGGGCCGGTTAAATAGGTGTAGGTCCAGGAATAAAGGCCTTTGTTGGGAATGCCGTCGATCCAGTCATCGCCATACCGGCCCATCAACGGTTTGGCGATGGCGCGCAAGCGCGGAAGCGCCGCGTTTGCCGGCCACAGGCGGCTCTCGCTCCGGGATTGGTATCCGTTGGCGAAAAAGCGGGTGTCGGGCAAAACAGATACCGCGAAGCGGATTTCCAGCCGTTTGACGACAATGTCCTGTTTAGGGTGCAAAAACACGGTATATCGTTCGCCGTCCTGTTCGCCGGCCAATTGAAAATCGACGTATAGTTCGTCGAAGGAGTTGCCGCCCCGAAGACTCAGTTCGAAGGTTTTTGGCCCCGCGGCAGATTCAATTTCCAGCAATGCCCGTTGCATTGTCATATCCCGAGTAGTTTTTCGGGAGCCAAGGTAGTTAAATCTCCGGGCGGCTATTCATCCCCGGTTTACTACCTTTGCTGTTCTTTTTCATATTTTATTGACAGTTATGAGTTACCGTTTATTGTTATGGCTAAGCGGGATCGCTTTTCAAATCCATCTGCCGCTTGCGGCCAACGCCCAAAGCGATGAAAAAATGGCCGAAGTAT
>CALEYM010000628.1 GCA_937926185.1 uncultured Bacteroidota bacterium
AAACCTTCATAAACCTTCATAAACCTTCATAAACCCTCATAAACCCTCATAAACCTTCTAAATCAGAAATCATGTCTGATATACTAAAACAAACTATTGAGGCCGCCTGGGAAAACCGGGAACTGCTGAAAAGTGAGGAAACGAGATCGGCTATCCGTTCCACCATTGAGCTGCTCGACGCGGGCGAACTGCGCGTGGCAGAACAACAACCTGACCGCTCCTGGAAAACCAACGACTGGGTAAAAAAAGCGGTGATCCTCTATTTCCCGATCCAGGCAATGGAAACCATAGAAGTGGGTCCATTCGAATTTCACGACAAAATCCCGCTCAAAAAAGGCTTCGCCCAAAAAGGCGTGCGGGTAGTGCCACAGGCTCTGGCACGCTATGGTTCTTTTATCGAAAAAGGCGCTATCCTGATGCCCTCTTATGTCAACATCGGCGCCTGGGTAGGCAGCGGAACGATGGTGGACACCTGGGCCACGGTTGGCTCCTGCGCGCAAATAGGCCGGAACGTCCATCTGGCCGGCGGCGTCGGCATTGGCGGCGTACTCGAACCCCCGCAGGCAACGCCCACGATCATCGAAGACGATTGTTTCATCGGTTCGCGCTGCATCGTGGTGGAAGGAGTGCGCGTGGAACGCGAAGCGGTGCTCGGCGCCAACGTGGTACTGACCCAAAGCACCCATATCATCGACGTCACCGGCCCGGAGCCGGTCGTGTACAAAGGCCGCGTACCGGCCCGTTCGGTGGTTATACCCGGCACTTATACCCGTCGTTTCCCCGCCGGCGAATACCAGGTGGCCTGCGCGCTCATTATAGGACAACGCCAGGAAAGCACCGACAAAAAGGTATCCCTGAACGATGCTTTACGGGAGTATCAGGTAGCGTTTTGAGCAGATTGAAGTTAAAAGTTTGAAGTTGGCGGTCGGCACAGGCCGTAGTTGACCATAGGTAATGCAAAAATTTATAGAGATCAACACCACGCAAAACGTCACGATCGAGTACGAACTGGCGAAACTCCGCGAGCGGGGTCTGGCCTGGTTGCTGGATGTAGCGATCGTGCTGGTGGGGTATTTTGTTTTTTTCCAATTCGTGAGAGCGATTCTGGGCGATTGGTTTTTTGAAGAAAGCGGGTGGACAATCGCGATCGTATTGTTCCCGGTTCTGGCTTATTTTTTATACAATATTTTTTTCGAGATTTGGAACATCGGTCAAACTCCGGGTAAAATGGTGATGAGTATAAAAGTGGTGCGGCTCGACGGCAAAGACCCGGAATGGAGCGACGTGGTGTTGCGCGCGGTGATGCACCTGGTCGATTCGCTTTTTTCGTTCAGCGTGATCGGCGCCATGCTGATCAAAACGACCGCAAAAAGCCAGCGGTTCGGCGATATGGCCGCCAACACCACGGTCATCAAAATCCAGTCGACTCAGTACCAGTTCCGGCTTCAGGATATTCTGAGCATTTCCACACTCGACAATTACCAGCCGGTGTATCCGCAGGTGCGCCGGCTGAGCGAACGCGACATGATCTTTATAAAAAATGTGCTCACCCGCTTGCAACGCTACCCCAACCAGGCGCATGAAGAGGTGGTGGAAGACCTGGTCACCCATTTAATGCCGCTGCTGGATATTGAGCAGCGCCCGCTGCAACGGATCGATTTTTTAAAAACATTACTGAAAGATTACATTGTTCTGACCCGCTAAAACGATCCTCCCTATGGCATTCCGTGCCATTCTGTTCGTTTCAAACCGGGGCTTCCAGTACTTCCTTTAACCCTGCCTGGTGTTTTTTCATCGAAAAGCGGTCATAAAAGCCGCCGTTTGACGTTTACTTGGGTGTCGACATGTAAAATCCGGGAAGCCGGAAAGCCGTTTTGGTCAGTCTCCCGACATTTTCGGCACGATTTTTTGATAACAGCACACGAGCTGCCTATTCAACAAAAAACAACAGCGTATGCCTTTCACACAAAAATTTAACCGGGTTCTGCCCCTGATACTACTCCTGCCTTTGACGGCGTTCGCCCAACAGAAAGAGGACCTGATCTATTTTGCCAACCCATCGTTCGAAGACCTCCCCAAGTGTTGCGAAGCGCCGTCGGCCTGGTACGATTGCGGCAAACCAGAAGAAAGTCCGCCGGATATTCAACCGGGCAGTTTTCAGGTTACCAAAACGCCCAGTCACGGCGAAACCTACCTGGGCTTGGTGGTTCGGGACAACGAAACCTGGGAAGGGGTCGGCCAGCGGCTCAGCAAGCCCCTGGAAATCAACAATTGTTACGAATTCTCCCTCGACCTGTGCCGGGCCGAACTGTATCTGAGTATGAGCCGAACCACGGGCGAGGAAGTAAACTACGCTACCCCGGCCAAAATCCGCATCTGGGGTGGCATGGGCTACTGCGACAAACGGGAGATGCTGTACGAAACGTCGCAGATCACCACCACGCGCTGGCTCACCTATACCTTCCGGATCAACCCCAAAAACGGATCGTATGCCTACCTGATGATCGAAGCGTACTTCAAAACCCCCACACTGTTCCCGTACAACGGCAACATACTGGTGGATAACGCTTCACCCATCAAACAAATCGACTGCAATATGAAAATGCCGGAACCTACCCCGGCATCGCCACCGGTGGCGGCGGCTACCAAGCCGGCTAAACCGAATACCACGACTGCCAAATCGCCGGTAACACAAAAGAAACCGGATACGGCCCCTGCAACTGCCGCCGCCACGCCGGCTAAAATCAGTCGTGCCGGCCTGAAAAAAGGCAGTGTGATCCGGCTGGATAAGGTATATTTCGACGCCGATAAATATATTATACGGGAAGAAAGCGTACCGGCCCTGATGGAAGTGTACAATTTTATGACCGAAAACCCCGATGTCGTGCTGGAAGTCGGCGGCCATACCAATAACCGGCCTACCGACGATTTTGCCCAGACCTTGTCTACCAGCCGGGCCAAATCGGTGGCCGACTGGCTTATCGCCAAAGGAATCGCGCCCGACCGGGTGCAGTTCAAAGGTTAC
>CALEYM010000629.1 GCA_937926185.1 uncultured Bacteroidota bacterium
GTGCGGGCGCAGGTCTTTGTCGCCGTTGGCCAGGTCGCGAAGCCGGTAGCCGGCCACGGAAACCACGGGTAAGGTGTGCGTTTCGTTGATAAAATACGTGGCGTATTCCACGAAGCCGGGCAGTTGGGTAGTGTCGGGGCTGATCGCTATTGCCTTGATTACGGCGGTGGATTTCAGCGTAATGGGGCCGGTGTACATTGTTGAAGCCGCCGAAGGTTCAGTACCGTCGAGCGTGTAATACAAGGTCGCCCCGGGTTCGTTGTTGGTGAGGGTGAGGGTGACGGAGTCGGAGTAAAACCCCGCCGGCATGTCGAAGTCGGGCCGGTCGGCAAAGCCGGAAAAGTGCGGGCTGTTGTTGTTGGTACCGCCGGGGATTGGTTGGGTGAGGATTGCCCAGGGCGTGCCGCCGTCGGCAGCGCGGCCACGCGACTGGTCCAGCTTGGTTTTATTGATGGTCACCTGGTCGATCACAATTCCCGAAGGATTGGCCAACAGCAGGCGCTCGGGATCGTTTTTGGTTTGAGTAAGCCTGAAATTGGTATGCAGGCCCAGTGCCGCGGCCGTGTCGCGGCCGCTGGCCCAAAACACCCGGAATCCCTTGCCGGGTATTTTTGTGCCGGCCGGGATTTTCCATTTGGTGGGTTGGTTCTTGTTGTCGCTCAGGTAATAGCCGCCGATGTTGATTTCTGCGGAATCACGGTTGTACAGTTCGATCCAGTCTTCGTATTTGCCGAAATTATCGGGGAAGCGGTTCAGGTTGGCGCAGGAGTATTCGTTGATGACTACCTGGGCGGAAAGGGCGCGGAGCGTAAGCAGGAGCAAAAAGACAAGGGTCACTTTGCGATAAAGTGCCGTTTTCATGTTCATAACAGCGTATTTGTCCGGGTTAAAAATTCGGTCACGTGAATTGCGTCGCGCAAAAATCACGGAAATTGAGAGAATACGCATTTTTATTAATGACGGCTTTGGCAAAAGGAGGCATTTCATTCAACAAAAAATCCACGAGATCCGCGGGCAGCGGGTCATGCTGGATTTTGATTTGGCGGAGTTGTACGGGGTGTCGACCAAAGTCCTGAATCAGGCAGTAAAAAGGAATTCAGAGCGCTTTCCCGAGGACTTTATGTTTCAACTTACGCGTGATGAATACCTGGCTCTAAGGTCACAAATTGTGACCTTAGAAACGGGAAGAGGAAAGTATTCCAAATACAATCCCTTCGCATTTACCGAACACGGCGTAGCCATGTTATCCGGCGTTTTAAACAGCCCCAAAGCTATCGAAACAAATATTTCCATTATCCGGGCTTTTATTGATCTTCGCCATTACGCGCTCGCGTACAGTGAGTTATCGCAAAAGATTGCTGAAGTAGAGGCCAAATTTGATTCGGAAATTGCCGACATCCATGAGGCCTTGCGGCAGCTGGGCCCTGCCGGTGAAGACCCGGATGCCTGGGAAAACCGGACGCGGATTGGATTTAAAAAGGAATGAAATGATACCTTTGCAGCCCTTAATCAGGCACTAACCAAATAATAAGATCATGGATTATCAAAAAATCGCTGAACTCCTGGCCGGGGAAGCGGACCATCTGCTGGCCTACGAATGCCGGACGATCGGCAAGGGCCAATTGCAATTGCCTTCGCCGGATTTTGTGGACAACGTTTTCGGCGCCTCCAACCGCTCGCCCCAGGTGTTGCGCAACCTCGCGGCACTCTTCAATTCCGGCCGGCTGAGCGGCACCGGTTACCTTTCCATTTTGCCGGTTGATCAGGGCATCGAGCATAGCGCGGGCGCGTCGTTTGCCGCCAACCCGATCTATTTCGACCCGGAGAACATCGTACGGCTGGCCATTGAAGGCGGCTGCAACGCGGTGGCCACCACCTTCGGCGGACTGGCGATGGTATCGCGCAAATACGCGCACAAGATCCCGCTCATTGTCAAGATCAACCATAACGAACTGCTGACCTATCCGAACAAGTTCGACCAGATCATGTTCGGCTCGGTGCGCGAAGCCTGGAACCTGGGCGCCGCGGCCGTGGGCGCCACCATCTATTTCGGTTCTGCGGAATCAACCCGCCAGATCATCGAAGTGTCGCAGGCCTTCGAAGAAGCGCACGCGCTGGGTATGGCCACTATTCTGTGGTGCTACACCCGCAACAACGCCTTTAAAAAAGACGGCACGGATTATCATGTATCCGCCGACCTCACCGGACAGGCCAACCACCTCGGCGTGACGATCCAGGCGGATATCATCAAACAAAAACTGCCTGAAAACAACGGCGGCTTCACGGCCCTGAACACGGGCGGCAGCAGCTACGGCAAACTCGACAAACGTATCTACACCAACCTCACCACCGATCACCCCATCGATCTGACCCGCTACCAGGTGGCCAACTGCTACATGGGCCGCGCCGGCCTCATCAACTCGGGCGGCGCCTCTGCCGGCCAGGCCGACCTGCAGGATGCCGTGCGCACGGCGGTGATCAACAAACGCGCGGGCGGCATGGGCCTGATATCGGGCCGGAAAGCGTTCCAGAAGCCGATGGCCGAAGGCGTGGCGCTGTTGAACGCGATACAGGATGTTTATCTGGAGAAAAAGGTGACGGTGGCGTAGGGTGCATACTCATTGAACATTGTAAATTGGTCATTGAACATTTATAAGTTATTAATTTTCAATTTTTTAAATATTCAATGACCAATGACCAATGACCAATGACCAATGACCAATGACCAATGACCAATGA
>CALEYM010000630.1 GCA_937926185.1 uncultured Bacteroidota bacterium
TGTTCAATGACCGACGATACAGCCTCTTTGCAGTAGCCCCGCTCACTCCACCCCGATCATGCCATCCGCCAGCATAAAACGCATTTTCAGGTATAGCCCGTGGTTGGGGCCTTTGATAAAACGCACAAAGGCCAGCTCGCCCTCGATGTGTTGGCGGAACCGGTTGAGCGCCTCGGCGGAAAAAATTTCTTCGGCGATCATTTTATCTGACGTAAGTGTTTTATAAATTTTTATATCGGTTTTCAGGTCTTTGACAAAGCGGTCGCTCAGGTCGGGTTTGCCGTCGGGTTTGACGGCCAGGCCGCACACTTCGGGCTCGTCTTCTATCCGGTTGAGGGCGGTTTTTTCGTAATTGAGCACGAAGTCGTGGCCTTCAATCTGCTGCCGGATCAATTCCACGCTTTCGTTGGTGAATTTCCGCTCGCCGGAAAAAGTCATGTCGTCGGCGTAGCGGGTATAGGTCCAGCCGTGTTCGCGGGCGAGTTTGTCGAGTTGGTGATCCATGTCGATGCACGCCAGGTTGCTCAGCACCGGCGACGTGGGGGCGCCCATCGGCAGGCGGTTGCGCGAAGTGACGAGCCGGGCGAGCACGTGGGCCGTGTCTTCGGGGAAATCGAAGGGCAGGGCCATGAACATGGATTTGATGCGCTGCGCCGAAATACTGTGAAAAAAGTCCTTAATGTCGAGTTGTAAAATCCACTTGCTCTGGCAATGCCGCAGCGCGTTGGTATAGATATTGGAAGGCGAGGTTTCGTCGGCGGTGGTGGGTATAAAAGCATAAGACGCGCGGGGTTTTATACCGTAATAAACGCCCTGCAGCAGGTCGGCCAGCAGGCGCTGACAATCCTTGAGTTTCGGGTGCGGGTTTTCGATCAGGCGGAAAGCGCCGTTGGCCTTGGGCGCCTGGAAAGAATAGTACTGGGGGTTGGCGGCCTGCTCGCGCAGCCATGATTCCTCACACATCAGCAGGCCGCCAACGGCCTTCAGGGTGCGCGCCTTCAGGAGAAACTGCCCCTTGGTCAGTACCTGCTGGGCAGTCAGTTGCTTAAATGGTTGACGAAAATATTGCATGATATTGCGCGTTTTTTTATTGTTATTTCAATCAATAAATCTGGTTTTTTTATCAGCAACGCTTTGCAGGATCGACGGCGGCGCGCCGGATTGCAAAACACGTTTAAACTGACTGGGGCTGATCGGAACGATAAAAAGCCGGTCGGTTCGCTGGTTGATCGTGTTCGTTAATTCTCCGTGTATGATTTTCAGCCATTTGGCTTTGATCTGCCCGAGGAATACGGACTTTTGCACCCGGATAAGGCCATAGTATTTGCAACGCTTAGCCACGCGGGTTCGCGTTTTATTTTTGCGAATATCGTATATGACCCAGGCGTACACGGGACATTGAGTGATTGAGCGATTCAGGCCATGGCAGCGTCGTCGGCTTCCATTTGCGTGATCTGGAGCAAACGCCGGGCGAAACGTTGGGCGGACTGGCGCAGGAATTGGTCGCGGCTTACCCGGCTGCCATCCAGTTCTTCCTTCTTTTCACTGAAGAATTCGTTGATGTTTTCGATCAGCAACTTTCGTCCGGCGCCGTTCAGGTACAGACCGCCGTCGTGGGCCACCGTGTGATTGGCCGTGACCATAGTTTAAAAATGAATTGAACGGATCACGGGCCGGCATTTTGGAGCGGCCTTCAAAGCGGTAATCATTGGGCAGCACTTCGCCGAGCGTTTGAAAATAGATTTGCCCGGCCGCGCCTTCCAATCCGCGCAATTCATCGGCAATTTCCTTTATCGTCGCCCCGTCGAGCGCCAGGATACGTTTGCGCAAATTCCATATTTCCTGCGCCTGCTTCCCCAGGAGGCTTTGTTTGGTCCATATCCGCCGGGATTTCAACTTTTCCAGGAACTCGGCCTGGTTTTGCAGTTTCTGGGCCACCCAATTTTTGACAAAGGCCACGGCGTGCATGCCCACGCTTACCATGACCTGGGCCTTTTGCACGGCCGGCGTGGTATGCAGCTCGAATCCCTGTAGCCGGGCCATGGGCATGCCGTGATAATCCATGATAACCATGTCAATACCGTGTTGCAGCGCCAGCAGGCAGGCGGCGGTTGTGATGATGACGCCATCCTGCATCCACAGGTGTTTGACAATAAGCGGTGAGTGGGATTCTTTCTGAAGCGTCTGGTTGTCGTCGAACCAGGTAACCTCGAACATTCCGTCCTTCACAGATACTTTTGTGCCGGGACGAGTAACATGTAACTCCATGACAGAAAGTAACTTTTAGTAGTGAACAAATACGATTAAAACACGCTGTAGCGGTAGCGTTCTGATAGGTGGTCATGCATAGTCTTCGATTATTAGAAATTAGATTAAGTTGATTTGCAGGAATTAACCGGCATCATTCTTATGGCTCCTGAATCCGGTGACATGATGTCACCGGATTAGATTATACCCGAAACCGGAGAAGTTCCGGGATGTCCCTCCTGAAGATTATTACTTACACAGAGTAAATTAGCCGCCGGTCGCACTGGGGAAGAGTTGCTGGTATGGTTCGTTTTAATTGAATGATGGCACAAAGATAAGCGTGGCGCCGAAATCTGTAAAGAGGTCGCCGCGGGAATGTTTCGGGACGCGGAAAAAAGCGGCGTCATGCCCCGGCGATACATATACTTTTTTTAATAAAAATTCTATCCTGTAAATTTTTGCAAGTGAAAGGATTATCTTAAATTGTGCACT
>CALEYM010000631.1 GCA_937926185.1 uncultured Bacteroidota bacterium
TGATAAAGAATTGTTGCGAAAATTCATTCTTACAGTTGGTGTAGTAAGTAACCACGGCAATTGGTTTACTGTTGAAAATCAAAACAAAGAAATGAAGGTGCTATCGCAATCTTATGATTGGTTATTGTTTTTGACAGATTTAGGGCTTTCAATCTTTATTGAGAAATTAATTTTAAACCCTTCAGAAGATTTTATTGAAATTAGAAATGCATTTTTAAGAAGTTACTCCCCGGATAAGCCTCGAAATGAATTTACAAAGGTGCAGATGAATTTTAATGCCGATAAGGCTCTTCTGAAATACTTTTCAGAAAATCTTACTGAAATCGAATCTTGGTTCAATGTAATTGCACCGAGTGGCAAAAATATCAAAGAATTAAAGCAAGAGTTGAAAGAACTTTCAAAAAAAGACTGGAAAAATATTCTCTTATGAGCGCAGGAAGAACAGTTAACTCTCAAAGCCAAAGTTGGGGTACACCGGCTAAATACGTCAGGGCAGTCAAAGCCGTATTTGGTGGCTATATAGCCCTTGATCCGTGTTCAAATGAGCATTCGATTGTTAACGCGGAGACTGAATTTAGTCTGCCCGGCCAAGATGGTCTAAAAGAAGAATGGAACTTTGAAACTATATATGTCAACCCACCGTATGGGGCTGATAGAGAACGAGGTACAACAATAAAAAACTGGTTGACAAAGTGTGCTAAAACCAGGAAGAAATATCACTCTCAAATTCTTGCTCTCGTTCCTGTTGCGACTAACACTAGTCATTGGAAACAAAGTGTGTTTGGCCAGGCAAACGCCATATGTTTTTTGTACGATACGCGACTGCGTTTTTTGGAAAGTGGAAAGGATGTAGGGAAAGGTGCGCCAATGGCCTGCGCAATGATTTATTGGGGTGATGATTATGAAAAATTTTATGAGGTATTTATTGAACATGGAGCCGTAGTAGACATCGGAAACCTGATTGGGGATGATATTGGTGTTGAACGGAAGTTGCTGAAGTTAGAGCTATAAAATTTGAAAAATTAATTACCTGATTTTGACGAGGACTATCTGTTAATGCCGCCTCCGCATGCCCGGCCCGCCCCAGGGTCTGATCTCTTCCGCCCTGAAGCGGTCGTCGGCCAGTTGTTTGCCGATCATTTTCACTTTTTCGCCGGGCTCCAGGGCTACTACCGGCGCCACGAAGGCCTCGCCGTATTCGATAGTCCAGGTTTTTCCGTCAAAATCCCGGATCGTGAAAGTGGTGTCGCCGGCAGTTACAATGTCGCCGGAAAGATATCCCTGGGCCGGCATCGACCAGATTTTGACCTTTTTTTCCTGCATGCTTTCATAAATGCTCACCCGGACGCCGAAGGCCTGTTCGAGCTCGCGCCCGCCGCCTGCCAGGAAGACCGCCGTGCCGAGCAGAATACTGATGGCCGCGCAATAGGCGGCCACACGGCCGGTGGTCAGTTTGTAGCCTTTGCCCGAGTGTTTGTAACTGCTCATGGCCAACACCAGAAAAACGAACAGGGATGCTATCCAGAAAAAAGGCAGTATGACCAGGACAAACTCCAGCCGGGAGTGCTTCAGGTGGGCGATCAGATCAAAATCTGTTTGCTGGATCGAGAACAGGATCACGGCGAATGCGACGGCGCCCAGCAGGACGGCCAGCGCGAACCCGGTCCAAAGAGCGGTATTTTTTAAAGTAAAATACATTCTGGGCGCCGGTTTGATGTCGCGCTCCCGGATGGTTTGGATAAGCTTTTCCGATCGTTTCATAGTCAGGAACAGGTTGAAGTCAAACAGGGTGTCCGGCGTATTCCCGGAAAATCTTTTTGGCGCGGTTCAGCCTGACGGCTACCGTGCCTTCCGGGATTTTAAGGATGTCTGAAATTTCTTCATAACTCATATTTTCCAAAAACCGGAGAATCAGCACTTCCTGATATTGCCGCGGCAATTGGGCGAGGATTCGATGGGTCAGTTTATCTCTGTAGTCCAGTTCTTCCGCCGCCTCCCTATCCGTCTCGTCGGGCAGTTTGGCATACAGTTCGTCGTTCCAGGGCGCCGTGTGGTCTTTGCCGAACGATTTTTTTTGCCGCAGGAAAGAAATTGCTTCGTTGTGTACGATCCGGTAAATCCAGCTCGAGAGTTTCAGGCTCTGGTCGAAGGCGTTGAGGTTTTTCCAGATTTTGATAAAGGCTTCCTGCAGGATGTCGGCGGCTTCCGCATCGGTGGTGAAGGCCACCCGTTTGATGTATCGCATCAGTTTTTCTTCGTAGCGCTCATACAGGCAGGAAAAGTAATCCACCGTTGCCAGCGACCGCCGGATGATCTCCAGGTCGTTCAAACCGTCGCAGATGTGTTTGGGTATGAGCATGTTGGATTGAAGGTCGTTTAACTACGTTAGATTCTTTTTTAACCACTTTAGCATCGTGTCATAAATAACTTTCCGTAATATGTGGCGAAAATTGATTTTA
>CALEYM010000632.1 GCA_937926185.1 uncultured Bacteroidota bacterium
TGCCAGGTTGCCTTTTGCCCTTCAGGGGTAGGAGGTAAGGGCAAAAGACAACCCGGCATCCGCATTACTACCCACTGCCAATTGTTCCTACCTTTGCCGCATGCTCCGTCTCCTCCGCTACTACGCGCCGTATAAAAAATACCTGATCCTGGCCGTTTTGTGCAACCTGCTGATGTCGCTGTTCATGGTGGTCAGCATACCGGTATTGCAGCCGTTTTTACAAATCCTGTTCGGTTCGGGCACGGAGCAGGCGGTGGCGCCGGTGGTCAAAAGCGGCGGTTTTCAGAAAATGGAGCAGCAGGTTACGGATTTTTTTACCGCTCTGATCCGCGATCATGGGCGGGAGGAGGCGTTGCTGATCGTATGCGCTTTCCTGGTACTGACTTTTTTCGGAAAAAACCTGTTCCGCTACTTGTCGCTGTATTTTCTGGTGCCGGCCCGGAACGGTGTGGTGAGCGATTTGCGGGAAAAATTAGTGCGCAAAATGCTGGATTTGCCCTTGTCTTATTTTTCGGAAGCCCGCAAAGGCGACCTGATGAGCCGCGTGTCGGCCGACGTGCAGGAAGTGGAGATCAGCATCGTGGGCGTGGTGGAATCGGTGGCGCGCGAGCCGATCGTTATCCTCGGCAGCCTGGCTTTTATGGTGTTTGTGTCGCCGCAGTTGCTGGTGTTCGTGGTGGGGCTGATGTTGTTTTCCGGACTGATCATCGGCACCGTGGGTCGTTCGCTGCGCAAGCAATCGGGCGAAGCGCAGAGCCGCCTGGGCCTGATCGGTTCGCTGGTGGAAGAGACGCTCGGCGGGTTGCGCATCATCAAGGGTTTTAATGCCGAAGCCTGGCAGATCGGGCGGTTCGGGCGCGAAAACCGGCGTTACGCCAATTCCCTGACCCGGCTGTACCGCCGCCGCGACCTGGCTTCGCCGCTATCCGAATTTCTGGGGATTGCCGCCGTGGCGGTGCTCTTGTGGTTTGGCGCCAAACAGGTGTTTGCCGGACAGATCAGCGCGGCTACTTTTATTACCTTTTTATACGCTTTTTATAATGTCATCGAACCGGCTAAACACCTGAGCGGCGCCGCGTTCAGTATCCGCAAAGGACTGGGCGCCCTGGAACGGGTGGAAAGCGTGCTCAATGCCCCGGTGTCGATTCGCGACAGCGACGACGCGCGGCCCATCGCTGAATTCCGGGATAAAATCGAATTCAAAAATCTCACTTTTCATTATCAGGATGCCGAACGCGCGGCGGTGCAGGGTTTCGACCTCGTCATTCCGCGCGGTAAAATTATAGCGCTCGTGGGCGCTTCCGGAGCGGGAAAAAGCACGATCGCCGACCTGCTGCCCCGGTTTTACGATCCCACTTCGGGTCAAATCCTGATCGACGGCGCCGACATCCGCCAACTGCGCCTGCGCGAACTGCGCGCGCTCATGGGCATCGTGAGCCAGGAGGCCATCCTGTTCAACGACAGCGCGCGAAACAATATCACTTTCGGCAATGAGCATGCCACGCTGGACGACGTAATTGCCGCGGCCAAAGCCGCCAATGCGCACGATTTTATTTCGGCCCTGCCGGAAGGATACGACACCAACATCGGCGACCGGGGTTCCAAACTCAGCGGCGGACAACGCCAGCGGCTGACCATTGCGCGGGCCCTGCTGAAAAATCCGCCCATTCTGATCCTCGACGAGGCAACCTCGGCGCTCGACAGCGAATCCGAACAACTCGTGCAGGCCGCACTCGACCGGCTGCTGCAAAACCGCACGGCACTGGTAATCGCCCATCGCCTGAGTACCGTGCAGCACGCCGATGAAATTATTGTGATGGACGCCGGCCGGATCGTGGAACGCGGCACGCACGAAACCCTGCTGGCGCAGGGCGGTATTTACCGGAAACTGGTGGAGTTGCAGGCGCTTTGAAGGAGGGTCGCCTAAAACACATTGACCACATTGAAACCTCACATCCGCATCATCACCGGTATTTCTGCCTTCGCTTCGATTCTGCTGAAAAAATCATCCAGGTACCGGATCATTTGATTCACGGCGGGTCTGGAAAGGTGTTCCGACCTGCACAAGGCATAGAAATCTGATTGGTGTTGCAGCAGGATTTGCCTGGCATAAAGGATCGATTCGTCAGGCAGATTTCCGGCCATCAGGATGCGGTCGCGTACGGTATCGAGCCCGGTTCCGGACGCGGGAGAAGCGTAAGGTGCGTTGACCAGGCCGCAGAAATCGAAATCGTAGGGTATGACGAGTATTTTGCCGGCGCCGTTCATTTGAATGAGCCGCACGTTGCGCTGCATTTCCAAATCCCAGTCGGTATTGCCAATCATGTACTGAAACAGGGCGACAAGAGCGGCCTGGCGTGTATCGAGTTGTTCCGCGGCAACGCCGTATCGTTCCACCGGCATACCGCCCAGGCGGGCAGCCGCTTCCTCTTCGTCCTCCATGAAAATAGCCATAAAAGTGCGCGGCCTGGAGCGGCTGTTCTTATTGTCCACCAAAGAAAGTTTTACCAATCGCGCCCGCAGGCTTGCGTTGGTGATTTGTTCGAACATCCGGTAGGCCAGATACTCTTTTACCAGCAGTTCATTGCTTTCTGTTCCCTTGTTCATCGGCAGCGCCACCTTGATCTCGTTGAGCGAATCGAGTCCCTGTGCCAAAAGCCCGTTCTTTTTAAACCGTATCTTGAACGGCGGTATGTCGGCGTTCATCCTGCGGTACCGTCCGCGGGGGCGAATTTCGACGTCGTAGGATGAGCCATCATCCGTTTTTAATACTGCCGGGAAATAATTTTTATTCCTTTTATCTGCGATAAAGCCGTTCAGATCAACTTCAAGGGTTATGGATGTGCCTTCTGTTTTGGTCAGGTGTTGAAAAATGGTTTCTGTACCGGCGGCCGCGGCAGTTTGGGCAGTCAGGGATGCTCCGCTCAGAACAAGGGTCAATAATAAGGCAGCTGTTTTCATCGATGGCAGGGATGTTTTATACATTTCCCTTTCCATTAGATAACCGCCCGGATGGAAATGTTGCACCTAACCCTGAAATCGCCTGAAAAATTTACCTTTGCCTCTTCACTCATTTTTGGCGCAGGCGCCTTCGCCGTAATCGAAACTCATTCAGTCCTTGTTCCGTTTATCGAAATTGTCCGCCACACTTATGCAACCGGCATTGCAGATGAGCAATAAACGCGACCCGGCCAGTGTGGAAACGCCCCGGCCCCCTGCCGGATCCCGGGAAAAACAGGGCCCCGGCACACCCAAAACAAAAAGGCCGGAAGTGCCGTACATACGGGCTATTGCCGCCCTGGCCGTGGTGCAGATGCATGCCGTCGGGGAAGCCGTGTTCAACTTCGATCCCAACGCCAGTTTCGACGAACGTTGGTGGGTGGGCAACGTGTATTACAGCGCCCTGCGCTGGGCCACGCCCTTTTTCATCATGCTGAGCGGCAGCGTGATGCTGACCCCTGGCCGCGCGGAGCCCGCGGGCGATTTTTTGCGCAAACGTATGAACCGCATCCTGCCGGCGTTTGCCTTCTGGTCGGTTTTGTACCTGCTTTATCAGTACCGGGGTAATATTTGGGACGACAACCTGCCCACCTGGCGGGAAGTGTTCAACAAGGTGGTGTTTGAAGACGTGTACTACCACTTGTGGTTTATCCCGATGATCATCGGGTTGTATCTGCTCACGCCCATTTTCCAGATATTCATCCGGCACGCCAAACGCTTCGATATTGAATACTTTCTGGTCTTTAGTTTCCTGGTGACCGGCCTGCAGCATTTTATTCAAAACCTGCTGGTGGTCAAATACATCGGCTGGCTGGGCTACATCGGTTATTACGTGCTGGGCTATTACCTGAGCCAGTACACCCTGCGCTGGAGCAAATGGCTGTATGTACTGGCTGTCATCAGCCTTCCTTTCACCGCCATTGTCACGTGGATGCTCACCAAACAAGCCGGCGCCTACAACAACCTGGTGTACGTGTATTTCAGCCCGAACGTGGTGATCATGTCGGCGGCGCTGTTTTATTTCCTGTGCCAAAAGGACTGGACGGCCTTCGCCGTGCGGTTCCCCTGGCTCAATGCCTTTATGCAATGGCTGGCGCCGCTCAGTTTTGGGATATACTTCGTGCATGTAATGATTATCGATGCGCTGAAAAACGAGTATTTAGGGCCTGCCGTCACTTACTACATGTTTTTCGGTGTGCCGATACCGCCCATAATTGGCGCATTGTTGTCGGCCATTGTCGCCGCGACGTATTCGATGGTGCTGATCTTTTTGTTGAGTAAGGTGCCGCGTCTGAACCGGTGGATCATGTAGCGCCCGGAATTTTACCGGTCGTTTTCCAGAAAAATTCCTCTTTTTTGAAGGTGCTCCAGGATGTTCATGCTGAGGCCTGGCACAATTTCAATACTTTTTTCCCAGGCAACGGTGATCCAATCCTTGCCCGGTTCTGCCACCAACACCCGTTGCGCTTCGGTGGAAATCCAAAACACTTTTTTTACCCCGAATCGCAACAGTTTTTCAATTTTCCGGGACACATATCCCATTTCAGTCATCACCTCCATATCGGCTTCTATATCAACTTCAAAAGCCATTAGCGGCGGAACGTCGGAGTAGCGCTTGCCGATTTTGGCGCCGGTCATCACCCGGGCATCGTACACGAAAATATCGCCGGCAAGATTGTTGCCCTTTCCGAGGTGCAGGCCGGCCTCGTTGGAATAAATAGCGTATTTTTCCAGCCCCAAATGAGCGAATAACAGCGAGTTGATATACATGTGTATCTCGCTTTGCAAAGTGCTGCTACCCATAATATCTTCCAGGGTTTTGCTTTTATTCAAAACCGATTTATAGCACTTGAGGTAAATAGGCTTACCGTCCATTTCCTCATAAATCAGGTACGCCGGAATTTTTTTTGCTTTTCGTGGCCGCGCTGCTGCCGGAACTGTTTCCATAAATGTGGATTTGTTGCAAATATACCGATGTTTAGAAGATAATTTACACCTTTAGGTCATCGACATTGCCTATTACGGAAGTAAGATCGCGCTTACTCAATATTTACCCGCAAATAATTCTTTTTCGTTGACGTTCAGGCAACTTCCCACTACTTTTGGGCGCTAAAAATCTCTAACCGCAAACCTTCTAACCCTTAACTTCCCATCCTGCTAACCATTTCAAACATATCCTTATGAGAAAGCAAGCCCTTGCGCTCATCTCCCTCAGCCTCATTTTCTCCATCCTGCATTTTTCCTGTTCCAAAGTCGTCAAAAGCGAGGCCTACTACCAGGCGATTTCCCGCTATGTGTACGCCTACACCAGCGGCGCCATCGGGCGTTCCGACGCCATCCGGGTGCGTTTTGTCGATCCGGCGGTAGGGGCGGATAAAATAGGGCAAAAAGTATCGACCGACCTGTTTTCAGTGAACCCTTCCATACCCGGCGACGCGGTGTGGGAAGACGACCGCACCATTAAATTACAGCCTTCCGAGCCCCTGACCTACGGCGCCCGCTACACCGGTACCGTGGCCTTGGGCAAACTCTTCGGCGACGTGCCGAAAGCGGCGAAAGTGTTTGAGTTCGACTTCAGCGTGCGCGAACTCGCCTTCGAAGTGATTACCGACGGCCTGCGCATGGAAGACGGCGCCGACCCGCGCAATCAACAACTGATCGGCCGCGTGCTCACCAGTGACCCCGTTGAGGCCGCCAGCCTGGAAAAAACCCTCCTGGCCAAACAGGGCAACAACACCCTGAAAGTGAACTGGACGCACAGCAGCGACGGCCTGACGCACGAATTCGTGGTAGCCGGCGTCGAACGCTCCAACGTGCGCTCCAAGGTGCAGTTGTCCTGGTCGGGCAAACCATTGGGCCTGAACAAGGAAGGTAATGCCGAACAGGTCGTCCCCTCGCTCGACGAGTTCATCGTGCTCAGCGCCCGCGTGATCCAACAGGAAGAACAATACGTGCTGCTCAATTTCTCCGACCCGATCGCGGCTGCACAAACGCTCGACGGACTTATCCGCATAGAAAACTACAGTGGCGCGCTCCGCTTTGTCGCCGACGGCAACTTTGTGCGCGTGTACCCCGGCAGCCGTATCAGCGGCCAATACAACCTGCGCGTGGAAGCGGGCATCCGCAACAGCGCCGGGGCGGCCATGAAAGAACGCGGCGACTGGCCCCTCAACTTCGAAAGCCTCAAACCCAACGTGCGCCTCGTGGGCCGCGGCGCCGTTATTCCACAAAACGCTGCCGAGGGCGGCGGCGTCATTTTCCCCTTCGAGGCCGTGGGCCTGCGCGCCGTGGACGTGGAAGTGTTTAAAATATTCAATTCCAATATTTTACAATATCTGCAAGTCAATGAAATAGAGGGCGACAACGAACTGGAACGTGTTGGAAAGATCATAATGCAGAAAAAAGTATCGCTCAGCGACCTCAATCCCGACGCCAACAGCCAGGTGTGGCAACGCTACGCCCTCGACCTGAAAGACATCATTCAGCAGGACCCCGGCGCCATTTACCAGGTGCGGCTGGCGTTCCGTAGAGGATATACGATTTACAACTGCCAGTCTTCAGCCCCGGTAACAGCCGTTGCTGATAATGAAAACGACGAAGGATACGAGGGCGAAGGCGACGAATACGAAGAAGAGTCGGGCGGTCCCAACCCGCCGGCTGCCACCCGGGCCGCGGCTTTCGACGAAGACGACAACCTGGCACACCTGGGCCGCACCGACGAAAACGGCAACCTCGTCAGCATCTGGGGCGGTTATCGCGGCATTTATTACGACGACGACAACGGCTGGTGGCGCGACGGCGAAGATTTTGACTGGAGCAACCGCGACAACCCCTGCGCCAAAGAATACTATCACTATGGTAATTTCACCAAACGCAACGTGTTCGTCAGCGACCTCGGCATTACGGCCAAACGCGGACGCGACGGCTCCCTCTTCGTTTGTGTGACCAACCTGAACACGGCAGAACCGGTCAGCGGAGTTGACGTGGAATTGTACAATTACCAACTGCAAGCCATCGGCAAATGCCGCACCGACGGCTCGGGTACCACCACGATGAATGATCTGCGTGAAATTCCTTTTGTGGCGGTCGCTTCCCGCGGCGACCGGCGCGGTTATCTGCGCATGGCCGACGGCAATACCCTGTCGCTCAGCCGTTTCGACGTGGCCGGCGTGGAGCCGCAAAAGGGCATGAAAGGCTACCTCTACGGCGAACGCGGCGTCTGGCGCCCGGGCGATTCCTTATTTTTGAATTTCGTACTGGAAGATAAAACCGGCAAACTGCCCGCCGGCCACCCCGTCACCCTCGAACTGACCGACCCCCGCGGATCGCTGCAATACCGCACCGTGTCATCCAACAGCGTGGGCGGCGTGTACCCCTTCCACTGTGCCACTCGTCCCGAAGCGCCTACCGGCAACTGGACCGCCCGCGTACAGGTAGGCGGCGCTACCTTCACCAAACAATTGAAAATTGAAACGGTGAAGCCCAACCGCCTCAAAATGGACCTGGATTTCGGCAAAAAAGCCCTCGGCGCCGGCGATGAAAACCTCGGCGGCAAACTCTCCGTCAACTGGCTGCACGGCGCCGCGGCCAAAGGCCTCAAAGCCCGCGTGGAAATGATGGTGCGCCCCGCCAAAACGGAATTCAAAGATTTCAAAGACTTCGTGTTCGACGACCCCGCTCGCGGCTACTGGAGCGAGCCGCAAATGCTGTTCGATGGCAACCTCGACGACAACGGCCAGGCCAACGTGCCCCTCAAACTGGGCGACAACAGCAACGCCCCCGGCAAACTGATCGCCAACTTCAAAGTGCGCGCCTTCGAGCGCAGCGGCGATTTCAGCACCGACAACTTTGCCCTCGATTTTTATCCCTTCGAACGTTTCGTCGGCGTGGCAATCCCCAACAACCAATGGGGCAGCAAGGTGATCGACCAAAGGGGGGGGCAAATCCAGTTCGCCTGCGTCGATCAAAACGGCCGCCCCCAACCCGGCCGCCGCATCGAAGTGGGCCTCTACCGCTGCGACTGGCGCTGGTGGTGGGACGAAGACCGCCGGGATAACGTGGCCCAGTTCAATTCCAGCAACCACGTGAACGCCATCGACAAGGCCGTGCTGACTACCGACGCGCGCGGCCTGGCTACCTGGAAAGTAAAACCCAACAACTGGGGCCGCTACCTCGTGCGCGTCAGCGACTCTGAGGGCGGGCACGCGGGCGGCGACTTTTTCTGGAGCGGCTACCCCGACGAACTCAACGACATGCGCAGCCGCAACGCCGCCGCCATGCTGCCCTTTAGCGTGGAAAAAGAAAAATACGCCGCGGGCGAAGAGGTGACCCTGAAAGTGCCCGCCAGCGAAAACGGCCGCATCCTGCTCACCCTCGAAACCGGCACCCGTGTAGCGAAACACCTGTGGTTCGACGCCAAAGCCGGCGACAATTTCCTGAAATTTGAGACCACGGCCGACATGTCGCCCACGGTGTACGCCCATGTGAGCCTGCTGCAACCCCACGCCCAAACGAAAAACGACCTGCCCATCCGCATGTACGGCGTCATGCCCGTCAACGTGGAAAACCCGGAAACCCACCTCAAGCCGCAGATCGACATGCCCGATGTATTGAAACCCGGCGAACCTTTCACCGTGAACGTGCGCGAAACATCCGGCAAAGCCTGCACCTACACCCTGGCTATCGTCGATGATGGCCTGCTCGACCTCACGCGTTTCCAGACGCCCAATCCCTGGGAGGTGTTCTTCGCCCGTGAGGCATTGGGCGTCAAAACCTGGGATATTTACGACTACGTACTGGGCGCCTACGGAGCCCAACTGGAGCGTATTCTCAGCATCGGCGGCGACGGCATCAACCAGAAAGCCAAAAACGCCGCCCAGATCAACCGCTTCAAACCGACGGTGAAACACATCGGGCCCTTCCGTCTGGAAAAAGGCAAAACGGCTTCGCACAAGTTGAAAATCGACAACTACGTGGGCTCCGTGCGCGTCATGCTGGTTTGTTCGGCCCCCGCGGCAGCCAGCAAGGGCGCTTATGGCAGCGCCGAAAAAACCTGCCCCGTGCGCAAACCGCTCATGATCCTGCCCACGCTGCCCCGCGTACTCGGCCCCGGCGAAAGCCTGCGCCTGCCGGTCGATGTGTTTGCTATGGAGGCTAAAGTCAAAAACGCCACCATCCGCGTGAAGGAAAAATCGGGCCTGGTGACCATCCAGGGCTCGCCGACCAATACCGTGCAATTCGCCCAGCCCGGCGAGGAAATGACATATTTCGACCTGAAAGTGGGCAACCGCACGGGGGTGGCCAAATTCAATATCGAAGCGCAGGGAGGGGGAGAAAGCGCGCGGCAGGACATCGAGATACTCGTGCGCAACCCCAACCCCGCCCAAACCAGCGTCTGGGAAGGCGCCATACAACCCGGCCAGGAGTGGGGCTCCGAATTTGATCCCTCGAAGTACACCGACATCGGCTCGGCCGTCATCGAAGTAAGCGCCCTGCCGCCCGTGAACCTCAGCCGGCACCTCGAATACCTCATCCAGTACCCGCACGGCTGTATCGAACAAACCACTTCGGCGGCCTTCCCGCAGTTGTTCGTGGATATCCTGACGCCGCTGTCGCAAAAACAAAAAGACCGCATTGCCCGGAACGTCAACGCGGCCATCGGGAAACTCCAGAACTACCAGCAGGCCGAAGGCGGCTTTTCCTACTGGCCGGGCGGCAGCGGCATCAACGACTGGAGCAGCAGCTACGCCGGACATTTCATGCTCGAAGCAAAAAACAAGGGCTACGCCGTGCCGCAGGGCATCATCGATCGCTGGGTGAACTATCAAACCAGCGTCAGCCGCCGCTGGAACAGCGTGTCCTCCGCTCAAAACTGGGAATTCTACGACAACGACCTCAACCAGGCCTACCGCCTCTACACCCTGGCGCTCGCCGGCAAACCCGACCTGGCCGGCATGAACCGCATGAAGGAGAAAAAGGACATGTACGCCCAGTCGGCCTACCTGCTGGCCGCCGCCTATGCCCAGGCCGGCAAACCCGAAGCTGCCCGCGAGATCACCGCCGCCAAATGGCGCGAGGACTGGCGCTACGAGTGGTGCGGTTACACCTACGGCTCCGACCTGCGCGACCGCGCCCTCATCCTCGAAACCTACACCGCCACCGGCGACGTGAAACGCGCCGAGGCGCTGGTCAACTACATCTGCCAGGAACTCGGCAACCAGCAGGGCTGGTACTGGAACACGCAAAGCCTCGCCACGGCCCTGCGCGCCCTGTCGAAATACGCCGTGAAAAATTTCGGCTCCAGCGGCCCGGCCTTCGCCTACCGCATCGGCGGCAACGGCTACCAGAAGGGCGACAACAGCAAACCCATCGCTACCGTCAACTTCACCGAAAATGCCTGGAGCAACAACCGCATTTCGGTGAAAAACAACGGCTCCGCCAAACTGTACGCCCGCCTGGTGGTGAGCGGCCAGTCGCTCACCGGCGAAGAAACCGGCCAGAGCAACAATATCGCCGTCTCCGTGCGCTACACCGACACCAAGGGCAACCCCGTGGACGTAGGCCGCCTGCAACAGGGCGCCGACTTCGTGGCCGAAGTCACTATCCGCCGCAGTTCCGATATGAAGTTCACCTTCAACGAACTGGCCCTGGCCCAGGTGTTCCCCTCCGGCTGGGAAATACTCAACACCCGCATGTCGGCCGTCGGCCCCTCGGGCAGCAGCCCCGCCGAGTACCAGGACGTGCGCGACGACCGCGTGTACACCTACTTCGACCTGCCCTTCTCCTGGGACTACCAGAACAACCGCGCCCGCGAAACCGTCAGCACCTACCGCGTACAACTCAACGCCGCCTACGCCGGACGCTATTACCTGCCCGCCGTGAGCTGCGAAGCGATGTACGACAGCCGTATCCGGGGCAGCGTGCCGGGACGGTGGGTGGAAGTGATTTGATGGTACCTGGTTATTGGAAATTCTTTGTTCGACGTTCTCGTTCGATATTGGATATTCCTTGTTGGATATTGGATATTCTGTTGCGTTCTCGTTCGAAAAAATAAACTGACGTAGCAGAATATCCAATATCCAACAAGGAATATCCAATATCGAACCGCCCGACGTAGAGCAATATTCAATATCCGGGTGCTAACCCCCTAAAGCCTTTCAAATCCGGGAAGAAAATATCACGCAATCTGTTGTTTTTCCCGCTCCCCTTGCCTTTTTCCCCAAATTTCGCTTTTTTTGCTCCCCAACAACCGAAACCATATTATGCCTGAACCGCCTACCCGCCAGATCGTACGCACCCCCTGTTTTCGGATGAGGATGTCCGGAGAGAGGGGGTGCGTGTTTTTTGGGGGAGATAAGCCACTTACCCGAAAACGGATAAGGAAAAGTGGTAATGCGGGTTTTGGGTTATTCGTTTTCGGGAGGGTAAAAGTTAGCGGTTATTGTTGAACGAAAGAAACAGATATAAACAATTGAGAATGGAACAAAGTAAAGACGAACAAAAACCAATCGGACAAGGCTCGACACCTTTTTCTCAGACATATTTTCACGGGACAAAGGCAGACCTCAAACTTGGCGACTTTATTGAAGTCGGCAACAACTCCAACTTTGGACAAAGAAAAAACGCAAAATACATTTTCCTGACAGCGACACTTGATGCTGCAATTTGGGGAGCAGAACTTGCCATTGGAGGAGGACGAGAAAGAATTTATTTAGTAGAACCAACAGGACAAATTGAAGACGACCCCGACCTGACGGACAAAAAGTTTCCTGGTAATCCAACTAAATCTTACCGCTCGACACACCCGTTTAAGGTTGTCGGAGAAGTAACAATTTGGCAGGGACACCCAGCCGAACAAATTAAAGAAATGAAAAACGCATTGAAACGACTAAAAGAACAAGGCATCAATTCACTTAATGATGCCGAATAACAAATCGAACCATTGTCAAGGTTTGACAATCGTAATTTTTTATGAACTTACAAGAACAAATCAAAAAGTATATTTCTACTCTGTCCGAACCAAAACGTATTGACATTGAAGTGTTGCACAAACGCATACTTCAAGTACTGCCAAAGTGTAAATTATGGTTCTTAGACGGCAAAGACGATAAGGGCAAAGTTGTTTCTAATCCTAATATAGGATATGGACTTCAAACAATAAAATATGCTGACGGAAGGACCAAAGAGTTTTATCAAATTGGTATTAGTGCAAACACAACAGGAATTTCAGTTTATGTTATGGGTATTGAAGACAAAAAGTATTTGACAGAAACCTACGGAAAAACAATAGGCAAGGCAAGTGTAACTGGATATTGTATTAAGTTCAAAGCGTTAAAAGACATAAATATTGACATACTTGAAGTGGCAATACGAGACGGTGTTAGGCAGACCTCTTAACCGGCAACAAATTACCAGCCGTATGACAACGATAATCAATGGCAATTAAAAACATCAGCCTGCACATCAAACACATTTTTGAAGAGAACGAACTCAAAGAAGATTCAGTTGTCAAGTATTACTTGACAACTGCCGCCGACGGCGAAAAAGAGCGGTTTGTCTGCTGGGCGAAATCTGAGGACTTCGCCCAGGAAAGGCAATTGTTTTTTAAAGGTAAATTTCATTGTAAAACTTTCCCAAATTGGGAAAATTGTGTATCTTTGTCCCATGAGAATCATCACCAAAAAGAGGCTGGAGGATTTTTGCGGATCATATCCGGACGCTACCGTCTCGCTTAAAT
>CALEYM010000633.1 GCA_937926185.1 uncultured Bacteroidota bacterium
GGGATTCAACAATTCCTCTACCTTTGGCACAAATAAACAACCATCATTTTGGCCCCTACGCAAGTTGTTGACCTCGCGGTCAGTACCGTTCTGGGATTAATCATGTTCGGCATCGGGTTGTCGCTCACGGCGGGCGATTTCACCCGGATTATCCGTTATCCGAAAGCGTTTCTTTCCGCTTTGGGCGCCCAGATGCTGGGTTTGCCCGTTATAGCTTTTGCGATCAACCTGCTGGCGCCTTTGCCGGCGGAGCTCAAGGTGGGATTTATTATCCTGGCAGCCAGCCCGGGCGGGGCTACTTCGGGGTTTCTCACCTATTTGTGGCGTGGTAACGTCGCGTTGTCGCTGTCCATTACCTCGGTAAACAGTTTTCTCACGCTTTTTTCCATTCCGGTGGTGGTGAACCTGGGTTTGCGCGTTTTTATGGGCCGGGAAACGGAATTGCACCTGCCGTTTTGGGACACGGTGCAGCACATTTTCTTCATCACCATCATTCCGGCTTCCATCGGCGTGTACGTCCGGCACCGGTTCACCGTTTTTGCCGAAAAAATCCGTATTCCGGCCAAGTATGTGATGCTGGTGATGCTGGCCATCGTTTTTTTGATCAAAATGTTTGCCGGTGAAAGCCACGGCGGGGCCGGACTGACTTTAGAGGATTTTATCCGGATCACCCCGGTTGCGCTGATCCAAAATGGCGCCTGCCTGTTTTTCGGCTACTTTTTTATGTATTATATGGGCTTACCGCACCCATCGAGGCTAACGGCGGCCATGGAAAGCGGCGTACAAAACACCACACTCGCATTTCTGATCGCCAGCAACCTGCTTGCCATGCAGGAAATGGTGAAGCCGGCGCTGGTATATTCCCTGTATTCGTTCTGGACAGCCTGCCTTTTTGCCTACTTCACCAACAGGGCCAACGGAAACACAGTTGATAAGGTGGACGCCCGCCCGGACGACCCGGCAGAACGGGGTACTCAATAGACGGCCTTGCCCCCTGAAACCTTCTAAACCCTCATAATCTAAAGAAATATGTTGTGGAAACACCCTGCCACGCTTGACGGCATCAATTCCCTGAGCGCGCATTCGATGGCGCATGAACTGGGCATCGTTTTTACGGAAATAGGGCCTGACTATGTGGCTGCTACCATGCCTGTAAATGCCAAAACCGTGCAGCCTTTCCGTATTTTGCATGGCGGCGCCAATGTGGTGCTGGCTGAAACGTTGGGCAGTATCGCCAGCACCCTCTGTCTTGATGACCCCGCGGCGCAAACGGCGGTTGGGCTGGAGGTAAACGCCAATCACCTGAAAAGCGTGCGGGAAGGGAGTGTGGTGACTGGTATTTGCCGTCCGGTGCGGGTGGGGCGGCAAATTCACGTCTGGCAAATCGAGATCCGGGATCAAAACGGCGATTTGTCGTGTATTAGCCGGCTTACCGTGGCAATCGTGAACAGAAGATGACGCTTTGCTGTCTTAGGACGTGTTACTTTTGCGCCCTTCTTTATCGGAATGATCCTTTAGGGAAAGTTCTGTTTTTACTCACCCATTTTTTTTCTTGCTGAATTTCATGAATAAATTATTTCTGCCGGTTGCAATCGTTCTGTTGCTGTCCCCGGTATCCCCGCTTTTTGCCCAGGATTATCATATTCAGTTGCGTTCGACGCTCGACTATCCCGGGCAGACCCTGGCCAATATTTGCGGATACGCCAAAGACGGCCGCGAATACGCCCTCGTCGGCGCGTCCAGGGGGTTGTCGATTGTTGATGTAACCGATCCGGACAATATTTATGAGATCGTACAGGTGCCCGGGCCAAACAACCGCTGGCGGGAAATCAAAACATACGGCCACTATGCTTATGTCACGACGGAAGGCGGCGGCGGCGTACAAATTGTAGACCTGAGCGGACTGCCAGGCGCCAACCTCACGTACCACAGCTATACCGATTCCGGGCGGCTGAACAATATCCATGCCCTGCATATCGACGTGACCAAAGGATTCCTGTACACGTATGGCGGCAACCAGACCACTGCCCTGGCCCACGATCTGAACCCTGACCCCTTCAATCCCGTGTATGCCGGACGCTTTGACCAACTGAATTATGTGCACGACGGCTATGTTGACAACGATACGCTTTACGCCTGTCATATCAATGAAGGGCTGTTATCCATAGTGGACATGTCGGATAAAAATAATCCGGTTTTGTTGGGTTCCGTGGAAACGCCGGC
>CALEYM010000634.1 GCA_937926185.1 uncultured Bacteroidota bacterium
TTCAATCCCTCAATCCCATTATCCCATTCATTTCATTATCCCATTCACAAAGTGTTTCTCGAACCACATTTCAAAGGACAACGCAGCGGCTGGATCGAAGTTATTTGCGGCTGTATGTTTTCCGGAAAAACGGAAGAATTGATCCGCCGGCTGAAGCGGGCCACTATTGCCGAATTAAAGGTGGAAGTGTTCAAACCGAAAGTGGATACCCGCTACGACGACAACAATATCGTGTCGCACGACACTTCCGCCTTGCTGGCAACGCCGGTCAGCAATTCTTCTGAAATACTGGACGTATCGTCAGAAACCTCGGTGGTAGGCGTAGACGAAGCACAGTTTTTCGATATGGATCTACCCGGTGTTTGTCAGGAGCTGGCCCTGCGCGGCGTCCGGGTGGTGGTGGCCGGGCTCGACATGGATTACCGGGGCAAACCCTTCGGCCCCATACCCAATATGCTGGCTATTGCCGAGTACGTGACCAAAGTACATGCAATATGCGTACACTGCGGGAATCTGGCCACCCATTCCTACCGGCTGGCCCTGGGCGATGAAGTGATCCTGCTGGGCGAAAAGGAACAATACGAACCGCGTTGCCGCTCGTGCTATCAGATGGGAAACATTCTGCGTTTAAAGTAGAAGGGGCTTTTGAAATACCAGTAAATATCCTTCGAGGAAGCGGCCGAACGCTCCCAAACGTTTCGAGGCACTTTTGATTGATCTCGCGGATCGTTTCCGGCGCAACGGTTTTCAACCAAAGGGATTCGTTGCAACAAAAGCGCCCGCCGGGTTTTAAAACGCGGTAAATTTCGCGGAACATCTCCGGCAGGCTATTATCCGGCAGGATGGCCAGTACCGATTCGCAACAGACCGCGTCAAAAAAACCATCTTCAAACGGGAGTAAATGGTTATATAATTCAAGCCTGATACCGGGCAAACCACAAAACCGCAGGCGTTGCCGGGCGGTTTTCAGCATAAGGGCCGATTTTTCCAGTCCGTACAATTCGATTCCGGGAAACCGGCAGGCCATGTCAACCAGGGTTTGGCCGGCGCCGAAGCCGATTTCGAGTATTCGTTGCCCCGGCAGGGGTTGAAGTTCGTTCAACAATACCCGCGTACCCTGGCTACCGCGGGCGTACAGGTAAGGCGTATGGGTATGGGCAAAAAAATCAAGCAGCATTCAAGTTTACAATGCGGTTCCGGTACGGGAACCGTACTTTTGCGGCCTCAAAATTAGATACAATGGCAAAAGCGCAAAAAACAAGCTCCGGAAACCTGAAAATCCGCTCCGCACTCCTTTCCGTTTATTCCAAAGACGGCCTGGAACCCATTATTCGCCGGCTTCACGAACTGAACGTGGTGTTATACAGCACCGGCGGCACGCAGGCCTTTATTGAAAAACTCGGCATACCGTCCACGCCTGTCGAACAACTGACCGGTTATCCGAGCATTCTCGACGGGCGGGTAAAAACACTGCATCCGGCCGTGTTTGGCGGCCTGCTTGCCCGGCGCGAACAAGACCACCTGGAACAGTTGAAAACGTATAATATTCCGGAAATCGACTGTGTCATCGTCGACCTTTATCCCTTTGAAGATACCGTGGCTGCCACTAATGACCCGGCTGAGATCATCGAAAAAATCGACATCGGCGGCGTCTCCCTGATCCGCGCGGCAGCCAAGAACTGGAAAGACGTGGTGGTGGTGGCTTCCAAAGAGGAATATCCGTTGTTTCTCGATTTGTTGAAAGAACAGGAAGGCGAGTTCAGCTCCTTCAACCGCCGCGAGCTGGCCCGCCGGGCGTTTAAGGTGACGTCCAATTATGACATTGCCATTTTTAACTGGTTCAACGAGGGCACTACCGATATTGCTTTCAAATATTCTATTCACCGTTCCGATATTTTGCGATACGGCGAAAACCCGCACCAGTCGGGCGTTTTTTTCGGCGATTTTGAACAGGTATTTGACAAACTGGGCGGAAAGGCCATTTCCTACAACAACCTGATCGACATCGACGCGGCGGTGCAACTGATGCGCGAATTTCAACTGGGCAAACCCACTTTCGCCATCCTCAAACACACTAACGCCTGCGGTGTGGCCCGGCGCCATACCCTGATCGATGCCTGGCAGGCTGCCCTCGCCTGCGATCCGACTTCCGCATTTGGCGGAATATTCATCACAAACACGAGGGTGGACCTGGAAACGGCCCGCGAGATCAACAAACTTTTTTATGAAGTGCTGATTGCGCCCGATTTTGACCTGGATTCGCTTGAATTGCTGCGCAAAAAGGAACAGCGCATCCTGCTGCGGATCAAATCGTTCGATGTACGGCCGCGCAGTTTTCGCAGCCTGTTGAACGGCGTGGTGGAACAGGATACCGACCTGCAGACGGAATCGGAGGCCGACCTGAAAGTGGCGACCGAACGAAAACCAACGCCAAAAGAAGTGGGAGAAATGCTGTTTGCCGTGAAATGTGTGAAACACCTGAAATCCAACGCCATTGCCCTGGTAAAAGAACGCCAGCTGATTGGCATGGGCTGCGGGCAGCCTTCGCGGGTGGACGCCCTTCGGCAGGCCATTGCCAAGGCAAAATCATTCGGTTTTGATCTGAACGGCGCCGTCATGGCCTCCGACGCTTTTTTCCCGTTCCCCGATTGTGTGGAAATCGCCGCCGAGGCCGGCATTACCGCCGTGATACAACCCGGCGGGTCGGTCAAAGATCAGGACAGTATCGATGCCTGCAACCGCCTGGGGTTGGCCATGGTAATGACCGGGTTCCGGCATTTCCGGCATTAGGGATATTCCTGTTAACGGTCTCCGGGAAAACCATGAATCCTTGATTTGCAGGCTGTTTTGCCGCAATAAAACAGGTTTGGCGCTGTTTAGGAAACGCTCCGACGACGGGGCAAGTCAAAACACTATAACAAATCACTGTTTTATGAAAAAGTTACTTGTATTGCTGCTGGGCATTACCTTTTTATTGGGCGCCTGCAAAAAAGATGAGGCCTCGAATACCGACAAACTGACAAGCGGACAATGGAAGCTTACCGCGTCCGTATCGTCGTTTACCTTTAATGGCAACTTGCAGACCATCGACGTGTATGCCAACCTGGGCGCATGCCAGAAAGACAATTTTGTCGAATTCAAAGCCGACGGCACCCTGACCGGTGATGAAGGCCCCACTAAATGTGGCTCCAATGACCCGCAGCAAACTACCGGAACCTGGGCTTTTGAGCAAAATGAAACCCACCTGGTCGTAAATGGCGCCGGCTACAATTTCGACGCGGAGATACTCGAACTCACCGACACGAAACTGCGCGTGAAATACGAAACGAACAACAACGGTATCGTGACGACGACCGAAACGACCTTTGAAAAGGTTTGAGTCGGTTGGAAGCCTGACAAGTATTTGTAGCAATTAAACATGGGTCAGGGGCTGTGTCAAAAGTGATTTAACAACAGATGTGCCCATTATCAGGTAAATATTCTTCGGTAATGGGCAGTTTAAAGATTTCGGAAGTTTGATCCCGAATCCTCGGGACCGAAATCTGAGCACTTGCCGAATTTTATTCTCCTGGTCATGGGAAAAATAATCGTCTGATGCCTTTTGACACAACCCCGCGACCCATGTTTCTAAAAAAATCTGGTCAATCAGTCTAAACCCTACCTTACCACCAATACCTTCTCGTTAAACAACTGATTGCCGCCGCTCAGGGTCACCATGTACAGGCCCGCGGGCAGCGCGCTCAAATCCACGCTGACGCGCTGCTCTCCGGCGCTGACCTGGTACTTGTTCTGGAAAACCGCGCGCCCGGCCAGGTCGTTCATAACTACCTGTACGGTTGCGTCCTGGTCGATCTGGTAATCGATGTTCAACACGTCAGTGGCCGGATTCGGGCTGAGTTTTACGGCGGCGATGGACGGAAGGTTTTCTTCATCCTGGTCGCCCAGCCGGACTTCAACAACCGGATCATTAGGTCTCAGCGATTGCGAGCAGCCGGTAATGACCACGTCGTCGATATACACCTGGTCGTCGTCGGCGGAGGCATCGGCACGGATACGCAGGCGCGTATTGCTGGTGAAAGGGCCGGGAATGACGATTGTCGCCGTGTACCGGACGCCGTTGACAAAGTGGGTGCTGTAATTAAAGTCGGCCACAGTGGTGTAGGAACTGCCGCCGTTTGTAGATTTTTGTACCCAGATATCTTCGTTGGAATTGTCGAAGCTGACGGTAATAAACGAAAATTGCACCGTGATCTCCTCATAGGCTGTCCAGTTCTGATTGGTGGTGGACATCAGTGAAGAGGTAGTATTGTCCCGTAACTGAATGGAATAAGTCGGGCTGTTGGCATAAGTTGCGTTATTGGTTCGGATACAGTCGGTGCCGCCGTCGGTCCATATACCGAATCCGCTTTCAAAATTATTGCTGTTGACCGGGCCATAAGTACATGGGCCGCCACCGCCACCGCAGGTAGTCAGGCAGGAGGCGTTATACACTTCGGAGCGGATGCGGTCGCCCGGTTGGGGACCGAAACCAAGGTTGAAATCGATGCCCACACCGGAAACCAGGTGGCAGTAGCTCATAATGGTTCCCGCGGCGGGTAAGGAAGCATTGCAGCCTTCGCTGTATCCGGCGGCCGGGCCGCAACCGTCGATGGCGGTGTTGTTGCCGTTCCAGGCGCAGGCGTGCGTATGCGGCGAACCCAGGTTGTGGCCAATTTCGTGCGTCACCACTTCCACCGTCCACGAATACGTGGGCACATTGCTATACGTGGTGTTGATACCGCTGTAGCCCACGCCGTAGAATTTATTGCACAACACGTCGAGATACGCGATGCCGCCGCCGCCGGTGAAGCCGACCAGGTGGGCCAGGTCGCCGTTGTAGTTGCCGTTCAAGGCATTGCGGAACTGGGTCAGGTATTGGCTGGAACTGGGCCCGGTATAGGGATCGGCGACGTTCCACACGAGCAATTCGTGCAAAACAACGTTGATGCTTTCATTGGCATACAACAACGATACCTGGCTGAAAAAGCCGGTGATGTAGCTGGTAGCCGCCGCTACGCTGCCTTTATTCTGGTAAATGGTATAGTCTGCCTCCATGTACATCCGTACGCAATTGTCGGGGCCGGCGGCTGCGCGTTCCGTTGGAACGTCGTTACGCACTTCTTCCAGCATTTCGCTCCAGCACTGATTTGGGTTTTGGATCAGGAGATCGCGTTCGCGGTACATGATATGGGTGTTTGCCCGGTCATTTTCCAGCTTGCCCAATATGTATTTCTCCGATTCCGTGCTGATAATGCCCATGATCTCATTTTCAAAAATGCTGATGCCGGCCAGGGTGCCGGGGCGGTCTTTTACAATGCCCCAGTAATGCAACCCGTAATCGACATTTTCGGCTCCCGCCCGGTTTGAGGCAGCTGTTACCTTGAACTCGGGAGAAAAGACATTGCCCTGTACCAATTCCAGTTGCAACGGTTTGCCGCCGGGCACCGGCACTGTCAGTTCGATCCGTTCCTGTTTTTTTGCGCGTAGCGCCCCGATCTGTTTGGCGTCGGGGAGCAGCAACAGACCATCGGACCATTGTCTTGACAACTCCGACCCCTGGTGAATGGCCTGCATTTTGACATCGAAAAGCCCGGATTTGGGAAATTCGCCTGCCGATTGTTTTTCCTGTAATACCCGTAAAGCGATGGGTTTGAGCGATTGGGAGAAGACGGGTAACGACAACAGCATCACCCCGATTAAGAGAAGCGTTTTTTGCATAACACAGAAGATTTGGTTTGAAAAGAATGACGGGACAAATTAAACTAAAGGCTCAGATATATTCGCAAAATTTTATTTAGAATTTAATCCTCGGTGCAAATATGTAGTTTTATAATGCATGTTAATTGAAGATGTTTAGTAAAAC
>CALEYM010000635.1 GCA_937926185.1 uncultured Bacteroidota bacterium
TTAGGGATTAACTTTTCACTTTAATACTATAGCCTCCTTGAATAGTTACACCAACTTCTTTTTGAATTTTTAAAAATTAATAATATGATACGTAAAATATTATTTTTCTTATTTTTCGTATTCACAATATTGAGCTGTTCAAAACTGGATGAAAAATTTCAGGGCGATTTGACAGCAGAGCAGGTAGACAACGACACGAATACCAATACGGCCGCCTTGTTAGAAGGCGCTTATAATTCTATGGGATTCCCATTAACTTCGGGATTCCAAATATACGCCTTATCGGGTATAACAACGGATGAGGCTATCGCGCCAACAAGAGGCAGGGATTGGGACGATAATGGTGTGTGGCGTGTCTTGCATCAGCATAGATGGAATGCTGACCACAGATTAGTAAAAGAAACTTTTGATGCTTTGGGGGGCATAGTTTATGCGGCAACCGACCTCCTGCGTTTTAATCCAACGCCGCAACAGCAAGCCGAAGCGCGGTTTTTGCGGGCCTTTGCAATGTATTGGTTGTTGGATTTATACGACCAGGTCCCTTACCGGGAAGCCGGCGATGATGTAGTTCAACCCGCCAAAGTGAGAAAAGGCCTGGAAGCACTGGATTATATTATAAGTGAAATCAATGCTATAGCAAGCGATCTGCCCGATAACCCCACAGGACGCGCCAATAAAGATGCGGCAAAAGTATTGCTGATGAAATGCTATTTGAACAAAGGGGTTTATGCTAAGCGGGCCAACCCGTCGTTTTCTGCCGAAGACATGAATAGAGCAATTGCACTTGCCGACGAGATCATCATAAGCGGGAAATACAGTTTCCCTCCTCAATATTTCGACAACTTCGCGCCTGACAATACCAATATTGGCAAGGAAAATATTTTTACACAACCAGGCAGTTCGCCCAATAATTATCTTTGGGGCACGTGGATCGCTGTTTTGCATTACAATCAGGGCGGGGTTAATGGTTGGGCAACAACCTCCGATTTTTACAATAAATTTGAGCCGGGCGATAAAAGGCGCGGCATCGCTTATGATTATCCCGGTGGCCCCCTGAACCCGGGGCGGCGGGTGAATGTCGGCTTTCTCGTTGGTCAGCAATACGATTGGGATGACGATGAACCGCTTACCGATCATACCGGTGCGCCGTTGATCTTTACGCCGGATGTTAAAAGCATTGAGACGGGCATAAATCTCGAATCGACGGGTATCAGACCCTTAAAATACGCCCTGGACAATGTTATTCCGCTCCATAATGAATTTGTTTATTTCCGCTTCTCCGATGTATTATTGATGAAAGCGGAAGCGATTTTAAGGGGCGGGACACCTACAGCGGCGGGCGGTTATGGCAATACTGCGCTGTCTATTGTAAATGCCATTCGTACCGACAGTTCCAGAAATGCCGGCCCTTTAAACAATTTAGATCTGAATAATTTATTAGATGAACGCGGCAGGGAACTGTGGTGGGAAGGCTATCGCCGCAATGATTTGATCCGGTTTGGTAAATTTCTACAGCCCATGCGAGAGAAAGATTATGAAAGTGCTCCGAAGTATCTCCTCTTTCCGATTCCGAGTGGGCAGTTAGCGGTCAATCCTTATTTGGTTCAGAACCCAGGCTATTGACCATTCGATTAAGCGGCTCTAAATGAAACGGTGATAGACAAAACGGAAAAATTATGCAAAAATCAATATTCGCACTCCTGCTGTTTGCCGCGCCGCTTACCGCACAACAAATAGCAGGAGATCTCAAAACTTTCAACCCCCGCTTCGAGATATTCAAATTGCCCGGCAACCTGCCCGGCACCAATTCCAACAACAACGTCAATTGCATCGTACAGGACAGCACCGGCTTTCTCTGGTTTGGTTCGCAGGGCGGTTTGCTGCGCTACGACGGACAACACGTAAAAATCTACCGCCACGACCCGCTCGACAGCAACTCGCTCGCAGACAATGGGGTCGAGTGGATTTGTGTGGGCAAAAACGGGCTGCTTTGGCTGGCGTCTAAGTCGGCAGTCAGCTCGTTCGACCTCAAAACCGAACGCTTTACCCATTACCGGCACGACCCGGACAACCCCGAGAGCATCAACAGCAATGGCGCTGACCTCGTTTTGGAAGACCGCAGCGGATTTATCTGGTTCGCAACATGGCATGGATTGAATCGCCTCGACCCGAAAACAGGGCGCTTCAAACACTTTGCCCACCAGGAGGGCGACCCCCGGAGCCTGAGTTGTGATCTCGTGCGTTCCTTGTATGAAGACAAAAACGGAGTGCTTTGGGTGGGCTGCGGGTGGCCGTTCATACCCAGCCACCCGGATGCGATGAAGGGTGGACTGAACCGTTTCGACCCGAAAACCGAAACCTTTACCCGCTACCTGCACGACCACAATGACCCCAACAGCATCTCCGATAACCGCGTTCGTGCGGTGCTGGAGGATAGCCGGGGCAATTTTTGGGTCGGCACGGCCGGCATCGGGCTTCAGCTTTTGGACCGGCAAACGGGCAAATTCACGCGCCTGCCTTTCGACCCGGCGCATCCTGAAAAGCTGGCGGCCCCAACCAGCCGCAGGCTGGCCTTGAATAAGCCTCCTGAATATTACCACCTCACCTTTATTTCGGAAGACCAAAACGGCTGGGTGTGGATGGGCGCCTGGGATGGCGGAATTAACGTGTACGATCCGAAAACGAACACCCAGCGCCACTTTGAAATGGCCGCGGGCATGACCGACAGTTTGCAGTCCAACGTGGTGTGGAATTTCTGCCAAACGAAAGACGGCACGATCTGGATTTGCAGCGGTGACGGCGGCGGCATCGTATATCGGGTAAAAAGCGATGCCCATTTTTTCCCTTTTTTCAACTCCGAAGGTCTGGGTGTGATAGAACCTGCCAAATTTCCCGGCATACTAAAAGACTCTGCGGGCGATGCGTGGATGCAAATGAAAGGCAGGGTGAGGGGAGTGTTGCGTTTCGACCCAATTAATGGGGTAGTAAAAAAACAATATGGCTACGACCCGGACTTTCGTACTAACCACAATCGGCTACCTGAGTATGAAGACATTTCCAGCGACCGCCATGGAAACATCTGGGTCAGTACGGAGCATGGGCTGTATCGAATGCACCCGAAACCAGGCGACCGCTTCCGGCCTGACTCCATTTACGCGCCCAAAATTCCCTTCGACCAGATGAACCCGCCTTTTTTCGACCGCAACGACAACTGTTGGTTCGCCACTTTGGGCGACGGGCTGTACCGGTTTACCCTAAACATGGAAATGACGCATTTCAAACACCTGCCCGGCGACCCCGGCAGCATCGGCGGCAACCGCGTTTACCAGGTTTTTGAAGATAAGCAGGGAAACATTTGGGTGCATGGCGGAAGCGACGGGGACGACCCGGAAAATCCCCTGTTTTTTGACCGCTTCAATCCAGCAAGCGGCACATTTACGCACTTTTTGCCATCGGGCGAAAAAGGAGCCGCTCTGCGTTCGGTGGAAGACAACAACGGCGCTTTT
>CALEYM010000636.1 GCA_937926185.1 uncultured Bacteroidota bacterium
ATTTAGATATAGGATGTAAAGACAGGTGGTAGATTTGCAGCGACCGAAATTTATCTGTTCAGAACGAAAAATCCACCTGCCATGCACGCCTCCGGTTTGCACAGCCTCGATTACGCCGTCTTTTTCCTGTATTTTATCATTGTCGCCGGCTACGGCTACTGGATTTACCGCCGCAAGCAAATGCTCAACACCGCCGGCGATTATTTCCTGGCCGAAGGCGCCCTCACCTATTGGGCCATCGGCGCTTCATTGATCGCGTCCAATATTTCGGCCGAGCACTTCATCGGTATGTCGGGCTCAGGTTTTGCCATCGGACTGGCCATTTCCACGTATGAATGGATGTCGGCGGCCACGCTATTGGTAGTGGCCGTGTTTTTCCTTCCGGTGTACCTGAAAAACCGGATATACACCATGCCGCAGTTTCTGCGCGAGCGCTACAACCCCCTGGTAGCCACGCTCATGGCCGTCCTGTGGCTGTTGTTGTACGTATTCGTCAATCTCACCTCTATTCTCTACCTCGGCGCCTTGGCGCTCGAACTGGCCGTAGGGCTCGATTTCAACATCGCTATCCTGGGTCTGTCCCTGTTTGCCATCATGATCACCCTGGGCGGTATGCGGGTAATCGGCTACACCGACGTCATTCAGGTGGCCGTGCTGATCCTGGGCGGACTCACCACTGTATACCTGGCCCTCAATATGGTGGCCGAACATTACGGCGCGTCGGGTATTTTCTCGGGCCTGGCCCTGCTGCGCGAAAAAGCGCCTTCGCATTTTCACATGATCCTGCCCAAAGACCATCCCTACTACAAAGATCTGCCGGGCCTGACAGTGCTCATCGGGGCCATGTGGATCAATAACCTCAATTACTGGGGTTGCAACCAATATATTATCCAGCGGGCGCTCGGGGCCGATCTGAACACCGCGCGCAAAGGCATCCTCTTCGCCGCATTCCTTAAATTGCTCATCCCGGTGATCGTGGTGCTGCCAGGTATTTCGGCATTCGTATTACATTCGGAAGGCATGTTCCAGGCCGAAATGGCCGATGCCGGCGGCGCCGTAAAACCGGACTACGCCTACCCTACCCTGCTGCAATTACTCCCTATCGGCATGAAAGGCGCGGCTTTTGCAGCCCTTATCGCGGCCGTGGTGGCATCCCTGGCCGGTAAGGCCAACAGTATTGCCACTATTTTCTCCCTCGATATTTATAAACAATATTTTAACAAAACGGCTTCCGACGCCAAAGTGGTGCAGGTAGGCCGCATCACCATCGTGGTGTCCATGCTGATCGCCATATTCGTGGCCCCACAACTGCGCACGCTCGAGCAGGTGTACCAGTTCATCCAGGAATACGCGAGTTTCGTCACGCCGGGCGCCTTCAGCGTGTTCCTGCTGGGCATGTTCTGGCGCCGCACCACCGCGGCCGCGGCGCTCGCCGGCGTGTTGTTGACCATCCCGCTTTCCGCCATTTTCAAGTTTTTCACGCCTGAAATTCCTTTTCTCGACCGCCTGGGCTGGGTGTTCCTGATGATCATTGCCCTGATGGTGGGTATTTCACTGCTGCAAAAAAAAGAAAGCAAAATGGTAGAGATCGACCCGAAATTATTCCGCGTGGAGCCCGCGTTCGTGGTGGGCGGGTTTATTATTTGCGGGATTTTGGCGGCGTTGTATACGATTTTCTGGTAAAGTGTCAAGAAAAGCAAAGGGGCAACCGCTCTCCGAATTTTGTCTTGTACTCGCCAAGCCGGCCCAGCAATAAATCCGGCCCGGGCATATTTCTTACTCCCACCCCTTCCACTACAAACGACGCCGCGCAATGCGCAAATGCCGCCGAAAGCGCAATGTCACGTGTTTCACTATAGCGGATCAGAAACGCCGCGGCAAACACATCCCCGGCGCCGGTGGCGTCTGCTTCTTTTACCGGAAAGGCCGGGAAATGATACTGCTGCCCTTCCTGAAAAACCACGGCCCCGGCGGCGCCTTTTGTCATGACCAATACCTTTACCGTCTCCGCTATTTGCGGCAGCGCCGCTTCGAATCCGGCTATATCGGCATCGCTCAGGATCGCCACGTCGGCGCCGGCCAGCCGCGACCAATCCATGGCCTTTGGAAAAACCCTGTGGCATTCGTCCCATTGACGCAACCATCCCTGGATAGTAACGCCTACCAGGGAATTGGGAAATGCCTGTAGCAGGCAAAAGTCAACCTCATCCGCAATTGGGCAACAGAGCGCCACCGGCGCCGTACGCCATTCAGCCGGAACGTCGCCGGCGTTCAAGGTACCGGCGCGGGCGTGCAGGTACTGGGTACGGGTGCCGTCGTGGTAAATGTTTTCAAAAACCGTTGTTTCCGCGGCCGGTTTGTTGCAAACCGGAATACCATTTTGCTCAAATACGGGAAAAAACTCGAAATCGGGTCCCACACTGGTCAGTATGGCAGGTTTCCTGCCCAATTGCCGGGCTATCAGACTGACGTAGGAAGCCGTGCCGCCAAGCAGGTTGCCGCCCACGTAACGGTCATGGCAAAGGTGGCCGATGCAGAGAAAATCGATAAGGGTATTGTGCGGCACGTTTACGATACTTTAAAAGTTTCGTAAACATATACCACAATGGATAAGTATCAAAACGGGGA
>CALEYM010000637.1 GCA_937926185.1 uncultured Bacteroidota bacterium
CCGTGCCTCCGTGGTGAAAAATTTGCCGCGGCTTTCTAGCAAAAGACTTTTGACATAACAGCCGAAGATTTCGGCCCCGAGGATTCGGGATCAAATTTCCGAAATCTAAATCCCGTGAAAAAAGCCAGCCGGGTGCCTACTTTTAGGCGAACCCCAATTACCCGGTAAGTGTACAATTCCCGGTCGCCCCCCTTTTCTATCATTGTGTATTTTCGTCTTTATCAGTTTTGATCAAATAAATGTCATAATTCCCAGCGCCGGTGTCATTTGTCGCGCCTGAAATGATAAATCCGCCAGCAACATTGACGGCAAACCGCTGTCGAGTTAAAAAAGACGCCACAATACTTCATTTCCGAGGCAACCAGCCGCGGCAAAAGGGGCAGATAAGGCCGCGGTGTTTTAAAAATTCAACCGATGGAAAAAATTTAAAAAATTAAAATGTTTTTTGAATTTTTTCAGGAAACGGGAATATAAATTTGCATCGGCCCGGAAGAAGCAGAATACCTGATCTTATCCAACATCGGGTAGCCCCTACCTCCCCGGCATGTACGAAACCAATTTTATTCCCGTTTTCAACACCCGTCAAATGAAACAAACGGTTACCCTCGTCTTCCTGGCTTTTAGCCATCTGTTTGCTCTTTCACAACAAACCCTTTTTCCTCCCGATTTTCCCCTGTTTTCTTCAGGCCCAACGTTGGCCATGCCGGTTGATACCTTGGCAAGCGATCCCGATATGGCGGTAACGGCCAGCCTTGGCTCGCCGTCGCTGGCGCCCTGCGACAATTATCAGCTGCTCGAGTGCGGTCAAACGTATTACAACCACAACAACTTCGGTTATGGAAACGACCTGACGACCTATTGCGTTACGGGAGCGTTCAATGGCCCTGACCGGGTATACCGGGTGGATATACCCGACGACAGGCCCGTCAAATTCGTGCTGGACATTCTGGACAATGTCGATCTGGACATCCTGATCCTTTCCAATTGCCAGACGCTGGTATGCGCCGGCTGGTCGATTCAGAATAATCCCGGCCTGGGTGTGTACCGCGAAATCGCGGACGTCCACCTGACCACCGGCACCTATTACGTGGTCATAGACGGCCAGTATTCCTCTTCATACGGCAACTATAATCTGACAATGGATTGCAGCTGTTCGCCCATAGAGGAAAACCTCGGCCATCCTTTCGCCCGCGAATTTTTTTGTGAAAACTTTGAAAGTTTTCTGCCGGGCGGCCCGGTGTCCACCGTATCCAGCCGTTGGGAAGTATGGCCCTCGAGCAGTTACGGCGACGGCGTGATGGCAACCGACGCCGGCGGAGATCAAATTGCCCGGCTGGTAAACAACAACGCCGCCGTAAGTCCATACCTCATCCAAATTCTGGACAATAAAACTACGGGGCGCTGGCGGCTTTCCTGGCGAATGCGCGTAGAAAGCAATAAAGGCGGGTATTTTAACGTCCTGCACCAGCTACCCACCTTCGACCCTCCGAGTAACAGCCCGGCCAATATCGCCTACCGGACGGTATTCAGCCCAAACGGCACGGGGTATGTGCGGGTAGGGTTAAATACGAGCCCAAACGAAGCCCGGTTTAACTACCCAAACGGTCAATGGTTCAATGTCGTGCAGATTATAGACCTGAACTTCGACCGGATCGAATTATGGATCAACGACCATTTTGTCCGCTCGTGGCAGTTCAGCCGGGGCGTCAATGTGACACAGGGAACAAGCCAGAACATCAATAAAATAGGCGGAATCGGTTTTGTAGCCAGTAACGGGGATGATTATACCATAGATGACATAACACTTTGGGAGGACCGGGGTTTTTTCATACTTTGTGCCCCCGTCTACGACCCATTATGCATTGAAAACGGTACCGTGGCAGACAACGACTGTTATGCGCGGATCGGGCTATACACCGAACTCGAATGGAACAAGTGTTTTTCGGTGTGCGATTTGGGCGGCACGTACATGTACCGGGGCGATACCCTCTCCGGCCAACTGGGGCCTTCCGATCTGGCGCCCGACTCCATCCGCTTCGCGCCGTGCGTCGTGGCGGCATACGGCAATAATATGCCCGTGCCCTTGTACACCGATGTATATGCCTTTTACAACGAAAACAACGGCGCCGTCAATGTCACCCTGACTACGGCTAACCCGAACGACGTCAAATACTTTCTTTTTAGTTGCAACTATGACGACGATTGGGTGGGCAAACCTGAAAATAAAGATCCAAGCAGCTTATTGCCCTGCAAACGCAACCAGCAATGTTTAACCGGGAACAGCTCGATAACCGCTTGCGACAAGCTTTATTATATCGTGGTCACCGGCCCGCTGAACGCCACCTATACACTCAAGGTGGATCCGCCCGGCGATTGCGGGGCGAATCCGCCGCCGCTTGACTGCAACAGCACTACGAGCGGCAGCCTCGCCGCGGGCAACGGGACCGCCAATTTCACGTCTTCGGGCAATGCCTACAACAAATGTTACGTGGGGCAGCGAACTTACCCGGGCAGGGAAGCCATTTATAAATTCACCCTGAAAGACCCCAGCCAAATCAAGATCACAGCGAGCAGCGCGGCTGCAATTGGCGTATTCCTGCAATCTTTTATTTGTGGCAACAACTGTGTCAACTACGCTGAGAACACGGGTAGCAACCCGAATGCCGAAATCCTGACATCCCTGTCGGCAGGTACCTACTATGTGGTGGTTGACCGCAATACCACCTCCGGAACGACATTTTTCGACCTTTCCCTCGAATGTACGCCTTTATCTACGCTGCAAACCTTTGATGCATTTGTAAAAACTTTCCTGCCGGATGGCGCTTTGTGCCCCGCCAACAACGGCGTGCAACACCAGATTAAAATAAACGCCTCGGCTTTTCCTTTTTCCAACACCGACCAATTGATCTTTCACTACAGGGATAGCGGCGAACCTCTTGGCCTGAGCGCCCCGGAACTCAGCGAGCTTTGGGGAGCGCCCGGCCCCGTTAAAACCATGAATCTGCCCCAAGATGAATCGGGCGACAACCGCAAGTGCTCCTTCCTGCCCGGCGACGTTATGAACCTGCGGATTGACCCTACCGACAACGGCAGCCTGAACGTGTTTGAAACCAAACTGATATTCAAGTCCGTACCTGGTACTAATGCGACAGATTTATTCCAGCCAGGCGGCATCAGCTACGTTGATTCGATCCAACTGGCGACTCCAAAGCTGTTTCACCTGGACAAATCCGATCTGACCTTTCCGCCGGGAGGTTCCACACAAACCGTTCGACTCCAAACAAACATGCCCTGGGAATCCTGGGTACATTCCGGAGATTCTTCCATCAATTTTTCCTGGGGCATAACATACGCCCCGGGAGGGGGCAGCGCAACGGAAACCATTTCCATCACACCCTGGGCCCGGGATCCACTGGATCCGGTTTCCTATTTGCCCCGCAAACAATTCCTTGTATTCCAGGGTTATTCAGGCGACTATCTCTACCAGGCTTTTTTGCGCATCCAACAAAAAGGATTTTGTCCGCCAACCACAACCGCGGTCATCAACGCCTCTGCTACCACCATTTGTGAAGGTTCCAGCGTAACCCTTTCGGCCGTGGGTACGCCCACTGTGGCCGGATTGTATACCTATCAGTGGAATACCGGCGACACTTCGGGCGTTATCACCAGGTTCCCCACTGCCAACACCACTTATACCGTCACGATCACCAACATCAATTGTAACGTAACGGCTACCGCGACCCGTCCAATCACCGTGTTGCCGAAGCCCATTGCGCCCATCAATCTGGGCGACAAAACCATGTGCGAGGGAAGCGCCATACCCACGCTCAGCGTAAGCGTCAACAATCAGCCCAATGTCGCGGTGGACTGGTACGATGTGCCCGCAGGCGGCGCCGCGGTGCGCGTGAACAACCCGAGCTACACGCCGACCATAGCGGTAACCAAAACGTACTATGCGCAAAGCAGAAACACGGCTACTTCCTGTGTAAACACCGCCCGTACGCCTGTCAAACTAACCGTTAACCCGCGCCCATCCATTAATATTCTGGAAAAAGTGTGCGCGCAAAACCTGCTCAGCTACGATATTGTGCTGAACACCGACGCTAGCCTGGTACAGAGTTCTGCGGGCGTTGTATCGGGCAATGCCGGGCAGTTTATCGTTACGGGCATCCCCAAGGGCGTGGCCGCGACCATTACCGCGATCCATCCGACCACAAACTGTCAAAGAGTTGAGCTGGTAGCGCCGCCCGATTGCTCCTGCCCCAATATTGCGCCACCTGTACCGGGCGATAGCCACAGCATTTGCAGCGACGAGCCTATCCCGGTTTTAACGGTAGCCGTTGGCGCCAATGAAACGGCCTACTGGTTCGATAATACCGGCACCCAAATAGCGGAAGGACTGGAATACCTGCCCGAAACCGGCGGTACTTTCTTCGTGCATGCGGTCAGCCAGATCAATGGCTGCATGAGCGAGATTCCGGCCATCATATCCCTGACCATACATCCGGTGGTCGAACTGTTGATGGGGGCGCCGTTCTGTTCGCCTAATTTACAGTTTTACAACGTCTCGCTCAACACTTCGCCGAACGTGACCCAAATCACCGCCACAACGGGCGTTTTAACCGGCCAAAATGGCAACTACCTGCTTTCCGACATTCCGGAGACAAACGCCGTGTTGGTAACGGCCACCGACGAAAACACGGGCTGCGTACAGCAGCTGCTGATTCCTGCCTTCGATTGTCCATGTCCCGAATTGGAAAAACCGGTGAGCGAAGGCGACAAATTTTCCTGCGATGGAAAGCCGCTGCCGACACTGAAGGTAAGTGTGGACGCAGGCGAAACCGCCGACTGGTTCAATGCCTTTGGGCAGTTGTTGGCCAATGGCCAGGGAACGACGGAATTCTCCCCGCTCCAGCCCGGCACTTATTACGCCCGGCGCAGAAGTCAGCTCACCGGTTGCACCAGCACCGAAAAAACTGCCGTTACCGCCTCCGTCCTGGAAGCACCGGCAATGGCCATTCTCGACGACAGCTGCGAGCCTTCACTGACCAGTTACCAGGTGGTTGTGCTGACCGACGGCAATTCGGTGAGCACCACGCCGGCTTACCAGGTCACTAATCTGAACACAAACAATTATGTCATATCCGGTATACCTATCGGTACAGCCGTGATCATAAGCGCCGGGTTTAATACAACGGGGTGTTCCACCGAACAAACGGTGCAGCGGAATGACTGCCCGTGCAGTATCAACCCGGCGGTTATAGAAGGACCCAACCCGGTGGTCGTGTGTCTGGGAGATGCGCTCCCCGATCTGATAGCGTCGGTTGATGACCCAGGTACCGAAACCGTCGATTGGTTTGACGTACCATCCGGCGGTGTTCCATTGCCCAACGGGGTGGCCACTTTGGTATTCAAACCCCTTACACCCAAAACTTATTACGCCCAGTCGCGTAAGAAAGACGCCCCGGGTTGTGTGAGTACGCTCCGCCGCTCGGTGGCTATTCTTGCCAACACGCCGCCTGCCGTAAACGCCGGACCG